>LVAE01000102.1 GCA_001603905.1 Fibrobacterales bacterium Fibro_02 | reverse complement strand
CCGCCCTCCCGCCCAAAACAGAAGACCATTGCTTTATCAGCAATGGCCTTCTGAAAAATATGTCCAACGTTTAAATTTCGAACAGTTTCATTTCCTGCTCTGTGAGCGGACGCCCCAAACTGTTTGAATAGGCAATTGCTTCATGCAAACGGAAATGTCGTTCGGTCGGAGATGGTTCAGTCAAACGACCATCAGAAAACTCTTCTCCGAAGCGGTCGAAATTTTCTCGCAGCGTATTACTCTTGCGTGAAGCAACGACGGGTTCGAGTTCTGCTACAATCATATTATGCCTCCTCGGGAAAATAGGTTTTGATTAGTTTCAATGCTCCATAACTGTCGATGAACATTTTTTGAGAATCGATGTTCCGCGCACCTAAAGTTTCACGATAATGTTCTACAAGATTCGTTTTTGCGGTAAATTGGACATAGCCCTCATTGCCGACATCCCAGCTTAACTTGCAAGCTATTGCAAAGAGATGAGCTCCTACGCCTTTGTATTTTCCTAGATGCCCGATATTTTCTGGAGCTGCTTCTACGATATCTACATGTGTATAGAATTGATCGCGGATATGCTTCAGTGCTATCATACCTTGCACTTGAGTGTCATCCTTCAACAACAACTCATAAACCTCATAATCGTGCTGATGAGGTATGCTCCAATCGAATTTCCATCCCTTTCGTTGTAGTGCTACGGCGTCTTTCTTTGAAATAGTTTTTAACACTAGCCGAAACTCGGTGTCGAATTGCTCTCCAGTTTCTCGACACACTAGGCAGTTCGTAAGGGAATCTATTTGGATGTCAATTTCCATTGGGTCGCGTTATCCTTATCAGTGTAAATATACCTTTTTCGCACCTCAAAGGCAAGTTTTAGGGCGGTTCAAAATTTCTTTGTTGCCGATTCCATACTAGATTCGCGCAATTTAAGCACTTCCTCTTCGGAAAGTCGCAAATACTTGACGATTTTTTCGACAGGTTCACCATCTGCAAGCATGGCCGCAGCCATTGCACGACGCTCTTCCGTACGGCCTTCCGCTCGTCCTTCTTCCTTGCTTTCATGAAGGTCATATTCGTAAGTCATATACTTGTTCCTTATGAGAGTGTCGGCCTTGTAATGAGACACCTGGTCGTTGATGGTTTTTGTTTCACGGGAGTCCGCATTCCTGGTCGCAAAATACTTCATATACGCCCTGACAACCGGATCCGTAAATTCCTCTTACTTCTTAAAGATATAAAAATTTTTGTAAGAAAGATCGTCCAGTGATACTAGGGTCTTCCTTCGCCCTGTTTTCGAAATGATAACAGGGATGCCCACGTCCAAAAATATCCATAGGGCACAAGAAGATGACATATTGTTCCTTGGTATCAACCATTTGCATTTCCAAATCAAAGGAACGAACCGTTTCGCCGTTTTCATTGGTTTCCCGCGCGAAGACATCGTAACGAACGCCCTTATGTTCTGCATCATAACTCAAACCCGCCTCTGGAATTGGCGTTTCCAAATGATCAATTTTGATGTTCAGCAAGTGCTCAATAAAAGGCTTCGCGATATGCTTGTTGCTGAATACGAGCCCGAACATAATCGGGTCCGTAATGTCATTTAGTCATTCTCTTAAGAACGCCGTTCCAGAAGGGGATAATCTTGAAGATAACCGTATTCTCTAATGCAACGAACGATTTCATTGTGCCAGAAGATAATTTCTTCTGTATCAGGGCAATGTTCTATCATATACGACACACAGTGTCTTCCCGAAAAAAGGATTTCTGTAAAGCAGCCATCCGTAATGCCTTGGCAAAATGTATCCTCCGGCAATGCCGAAATCCGATTGTCGTTCGCCTTTATTAACTCCGCAACCTCTTCTGCCATTTTTGAATTCGTTCCAAGCAGATTCCATGAGGTGTTTAACGAGGCTTTTTTATACAAATAGATTCGTCCATCGGAACACAAGACGTATCCAGAAGGCAAACGTCCCCAATTTCCGCCACTGACTACGGCAAAAAGCACTTCATCCCTTTGGGGATGCGGAGAAAACATATCGTCTATGAAAGACATCGCTAATTTCCTTCATATTGAGAGGCGTACTCTACGGAAGCATCGTAATCAACGCCATTTTCGTAACTAATGCACTTCATCCGATAGCCTCTTGTATGATTGCATTCGTAGCCATAACTCCCGCTTATTAAAGAATTATAAAACATCATTCCAGATGAATTGTACTTCTTATTCGACATATAGAGGCCGCCGCCCATATTCGTAGACCGGAGATTGTATTCCCGAGGCATTCCATTTGAATAATAATCTATCGACTCTGTGTCACTACCATTTTGCTGAAAACGTGAACTCAACCTTCCGTTTCGATAGTCGCATACCAATCGAACTCCGTTATATTGGAATTCCCGTCTGCTTTCGTAACTGGACAATGGGCAGGAAAGCGCCCAAGCCTGTATTTGTGAAAGCATAAGAATTGCAGTAATTGTTAACACTTTTTCCATTTATACAGCCCCTTTGTCAAAATCTTATTCAACAATCTATTTACGATTTTTCTTTCTAGCCGAAGAACTTAAAAAATCACGCAAGTAATTTCCGAATTCCGTATATTCAACTTGATCGCAAACTCCAGTACTTGTCGTAGTAGTGCATTCCACCACGTTTCCGCCATAATATGTGATATATCCGTAATACCTATATTCTCCTAATGCGTAGTAGAACTTCATAATCGAAGTGTATCCATTTCCCTCTACAATAAGGTTGCCCTCCTTGCCAATCTGTTGTTCATACATACGAACATAGTTATTACCTTGATTATCGTAGAATCGAATATCTTGATAAATCTTTTTCATCGTTTCGCAAGATATTTTCTTGACCGTTGTTCCTGAATCATAACTAGTTCGCCGAGTTTGGAAGTAACACTGTTCCGCAAACGAGAACGCGGACAACAGCAAAACCATTACAATCGTAAATTTTTTCACGTTTCATCCCTTTCCGCCAAAGGCGGCTTGCGAGAGAATTTTTGAACCTAGCCTTACAGTGTTCGCACGATTTTCGGAAAACAAAAAAGGTGCGAAGTCGCAGGCTTACGTATTGAAGGCTCTGGTAACCCGTTAGCGATAAGCAACAGACGACCCGCACCACATGGGTGCGAGTAACGTCCTGTTCCCTGCTAACATCAAGTTTACCAGACTTTTCAATACAGGAACAAGATTCTACTCTAAAAACATTATGTCTCCATAAATATAGCATCGTCTGCTCTACTTATTCAAAAACAAAATGAATTTAGGCCGTCTGTTGCCGATTTTGGTCGCCCGCCAGGCGACTTCTACGTATTAGTAGGCTTTTACCCCCTCAAAAAGCCACATATTTAAGCAAAATTTCTTTTACAATGCAAATTGCAAGCTCGTGGCACCGATCATTCACCCTGCGGGCTACTCCAGGGCAACACTCGATAAACTTAAAACGCAGACTCAATCGAGCCTGCGTTTTTCTTATTCATTCGACATCCACTACAATTCATCGTACTTCGCGATTACTTTTTCGAAGAGACTTTCGACATCCGTCATTTTGTAGAGACCGTCCTTGTTTGCGGACAAGCCATCAAATGTTAATTTGTACGATTCCGGCGGAGTTTCGAGAGAAAGGGTCGTCATGTTGCGCAGCTGTTCCGTCGTTTGATATACCAAACTCATATTGGCGTATTCGACACCATCCTTGCCGCGCCATTTTTCAATGACCAGTTTCACTCCAATCGGGGTCTTGGATTCAATCGTCTTGGGAAGCGTATAGTCGCTCACACCGAGAGCGGCCAAGACGCTACCGACATTGGAATCATGCCCGCACAGGAATGAGAACAGTCTCCCCTTGGCATTCAGCTCACTCAAGATTTCTTTCAGAAGCGGACGCGCGACATTCACAGCAACCAAGGGTGCGGTAAACAGCACATCGCCATAAAAGTCCTTGACTGCAGAGACTTTTTCCCATTCCGCGACAGTCAGGTTATGCCCGAAATCGGCATTTTCTTCAGCATTTTCGTAGTACTGCAGCACGAGCGCATCCGCAGCACCCGTCGCCGTTGTGAGCGAACCTTTCACGCTCGGTTCACGGCCGACTTCCATGATAAATTCTGTATCGTCGGTATCGAATTCGCAGAATTGCTTTTCCTTGCAGCTGACGCTTTCTTCCATATCCAAGACGGAGCCGAGCAAGGCGTAATTTTCAGTCAGTTTCCGGCCGATTCCCGCAAGCGAGCCATCGCCAAACATATCTTCGACTTGTTTCAAGGCGCGTTTTTTGTAGTCATCGTTCAGGAACGTAAACTGCGGCGTAAAAATGGAATCCATGACATCCACTTCGCAGTGATGTTCAATTTCCACATTCGCTTTCGGGAACATGCCCGCCGCAAAATGCGTCGCGGTCGCGATGGTTCGCTGCATCGAGTTGGCGTAGATGCGCACGGCGTCGCCCTGATTTTCAAGGGCGGCCTTCAGACCGTTTTGCGAAATCCACTCGCGGAAATAGGCGCCCATTTTTTCTTCGAGGAGTTCCCCGTGCGGCGAGAGGCTCTTGGGCTTTACGGGCCAGGCGTACCACTCATGAGGCGTAAGCTGACCGATGGTCGACTTGCTGTCAGAAAGCGGAGCACGAATGTTGTGGCGGCTCAAGACAACAACACCTTCCAGCGTATAGTCGCCGCAGTCAAAATTGGCGATACACTGTTTTTCGGCAGAAGAACTATTGGACGCACTACTAGACGAATCACCATCGCTGCAGGCAGAAAGAGCCCAAAGCCCAGCAAACGAAATTGCCCATAGCGCAGGATTCATTCTCGTCATTTTTTCGTCCCTTCAGTTTTCTTTTTCCCTGCAGCCTTCAGCTTCTTGAATTCTGCCTGGGCCTTGCGCATATCGGCCATAAAGGCTTCGTTTGTATGCAAGCTCGGGTAGGCGCCCGAGACTATCACCTTGGAGGCGTCCACGTCGCTTTGCCAGTGGAACCCCGCAATCACGCGGCTCTGCCCCCATTCGTAGGCGTACTTCAGCAGGGCATCCTGGGCAGACGGGTTCACTTCACAAAGCAGCAACGCCATCGCCCACGCACGAATGGTATGTCCCGACGGATAAGAACCATTTGTTCTCAACCTTTCTTCGTCAGAGGGCATAAGTGTCGGCTCATTAAAGCGGTCGTAGGGGCGACGCCTGTTGTAAAATCTTTTAGGATAGCTACCCGGTTGCTTAAGAGTCCTGACCCCGCGTTCAAGCAGATTCATAATGGCAGGAGTCTTTTGTGCAGAGATTTCCATGCCGAAAGGTTCGCTGAACAACTTGGCCATCTCGGCAACAGTTTCCACCGTCTGGGCCACGGCCAACGCCGCACGAGCAGAATCCTGGCGCATCTTCTTGCCCCATATGTACTGCGACATATCGTACATAAACTGCGGCGACATCGTATCGGGAGGCGCCGGATAAAAATTCAGCGCATTCGGGAGAGCATCCGCTTCCACATAGGGTTTGACATCGGCAGCAAAACTGCAAAGGGCTGCACCGCAAAGGGCAATCGCAATTAAGGATTTCTTGATCATGTTCATACGATAAAGATAACTATTACATCACATAAGGGCGGACTCGCTCCTATTTATCCTTGATTTGTACCACCTAAAAACGCACGAAAAGCTAAATTGCACCACATGGTCCGCCTCTTGAAGAAATTCCTTATCCTTTTTTTTGACATCCTGTATGTCGTCATGTTCGCTTTCGCTATCGGTTTTGTCAAGCAAATCCGTTTCGACTGCTCCGTAATAGACTTTATCGTCGCGGCCATTCTCTACACCGCCTTACGATTCTACCTCCACAAAAAGAAATACGAAAGGTTCTCCCAAAAGTTTTCACTCCAGGTCGCACTTCTCTGGCTCTATCTATTCCTCCTCCTGACACTCCCCACCGCATTTGTCTGGGCGAAAAAGACTTTCCCCGTCCAGAATCCCGATCTGACCATCATGACCTTGCAGATGCCGGTCGAAGGTTTTGTATCGGTTTTCGTCCAGGACTTTTTCAGCAGAATCGGCTTCTACACACTTATTCTGTCGCTTTCCCTGCTTTGGCCTATCTGCGACCTGTACCAGAACCTGAAATTTCGCAAGATCATTTTTGCAGTCGCATTCATCGCCATATTCATCTTCGGTTCAGCCCCCTTCTGGAACGCCATCTCTCCTAGGGCAAGGCAACAGTACATCGACTACATCTTCAGCGCTCCCTCGGAGCCCTACCATTCCAAATTTTACAAGGAGAATTTCGTCCATTACACACCCGAAATGGTCTCCGCCAGCGACACGACGCGCAACCTCGTCTTTATCTATGTAGAATCCCTTGAAAATTCATTTCTCAAGTCCGCTCCCGAAATCCGCCAACTGTACGAACAAGGTCTTGTATTTTCAGACAAGCTCCCCTACGGAGGCGGAAAGAACATTATCGGAGCCGCGACGACAATTTCATCGATGGTATCGAAAACGACAGGCATGCCGCTCCTTTGCGGATCATCCGTCATGAACAATTTCGGAAAGACTGGCGAATCATTCTTTGACAGCCTCCCCGGAATATACGACATCCTGCACCAATTCGGATACCGAAACTACTATGTCCAGGGCACGCCTGCAAGATTCGGTGCCACGGGTCCCTTTTTCCTTGCACACGGCATGGACGAACTCTACGATAAAGACGACATCGAAAAAATGCTTGAAGCCAAAGGAGAAACCTACCGCCGCAGCGGCCCAGGCGTAGCCGACGCCGATGTATTCGATTACGCCAAGAGTATTTTGGACACCCTCGGAAACGCTCCATTCTCGATGACCGTCACGACAATCGACTCCCACTTTCCCAGAGGCTTTCTGGACAAGCGATGCAAGATAAAACCGGCCAATTCTTCGGAAGGGGCCTATTACGCAGCAGTACTTGGCTGCACCTCCAAAAGAATCGGAGAATTCGTCAAGTGGATTCAGAGAAAGCCATTCGGCAACAATACCGAAATCGTCATTGCAGGGGACCATCTGTTCATGACCAAGTCCCCGTTTATGGTTCTGAAACATTCAGACCGCCGATTTATTAACATCTATATCAATCCGAAGAACACCTCGGAAAAAACCTCTCGCCGTTACACGTCCTTTGATTCCGCGCCAACCGTCCTTGAAACGATGGGTTTCAATATCGAAGGACACAGACTTGGCTTCGGAGCAAGCCTCCTTTCCGAAGAAAAGACTCTCGCCGAAACCATGAAAGAACGCAAGCTGGTTCACCTGTTGCGCGAGCTTTCCGGTTCTATTGAATACAACAATCTTTTCCAGAACAAGGCTCCATAGAAAAAGCCCCAGAGCGATTACTCCGGAGCTCATTCAAGTTACTTTATATTAAATTACTGGAAGATCTTGCGAAGTTCCTTCATATTATGGTTGTAGTCTCTCCAGAACTGCTTCGCAGACGGCTTGTTGCTAGAGGATTTCTTGTACAGAACAAACGAACCTTCATCACCGTAGTCTGATTCGTCATCTGTCAGCCAGTCATCTTCATCATCAAGCCAATCGTCATCATCGTAATCAGGTTCGACGCGATTTTCTCCAATAAAGCCCATTAGGCAGGTTTCAAATTCAAGCGAATTGTCCCTGTGATAATAACTTACGGCTTTAGCGACCGTCACGTCATTGATGTCATAAATGTTGTTAGTTCCATACATGTAATCCTTCAGGTCAGCCTTACAAGTAGAGCGATCCACTTCGTCAACATATTCCTGATAGAAATTACAGCTTTTCCCATCAGCAGAAATCGTCACATTCATATCGAAATGGTCCATATAATCAAGATCAATCACCATCTTGCTTGCACTCAAGTTATAGGTCTTGTCGTTCAGGACAAATGTTTCTGCATTTTTAGACTTCGACTTCACAACGACGCCAAGTTCAGCCTGCAATTCTTCGATATCCTCGGAATAATTTTCCACCAACTGTTTATCCGAATAAATATAATCCCGCATTCCGCTCAAGACCTTCAGCACGGAATACATCAGTCCCGACTTGGTCACATCGTCCGTATAGTAGTCATAATCATCGTAGTCATAATCGTAGTCATAATCGTAATCATACTCCTCATCGTATTTTCCTGGGATGTACTTTTCAGTCAAAGTAATCGATTTGTCAGACAAATTCAAGGACAACTGATGCCAACCTTCATTACGACTTATGTAACATTCCAATCCGTCACCATAATCACTGCAAGGAATGGACACCCAGGTTCCCTTGATGGACGAAGGACTTCCGCCTACAAAGTATCCAAGAGAAGACTCTTGCTTATATTCCGTGCCATATTCTGTATAAGTGTGCACTTTTTTAACATTTACCGCCGTATTTCCATTTACCGAAATATTCAGGCTGTCCCTGATATACGACAATTCACTTTCGGGTATAGTGATAAATTCGTACTTAACGGTCGTGGTGTCGTTTCCCCTATCTACAGTCTTCCAGGACGCAGTTTCTGTCAAAGGATCGACAACGCAGTAATCTTTCTTCCTTTCTTCAAAGGTGACAATCGTCTGGTTCTGTTCATCAAGGGAGATGACAGTGAAGTGTTCCACACCGTCATCCATAGAACCTGATGTATTTGAGCTAGAATCGTCGCCACAGGCAACCAGGCCAAAAGCGGCGCAACAGCTGGCAAACGCGAGCAAGTGTTTGATTTTCATAATTTTCTCCTTAGTATGATGGTTTGCTTTTTGAAATATAACCTCTAAAAAACAGAAAAGACAATTTATTTTTACGTTTAGATAAAAAAGTGTAGAGATTCACATTTCCAGGCTTTCTCTTTTAATTACATTTTCCTTGATGCGTTCGCTGTCCAAATTTACCGGGTTGGTACTGGTCCCACTTTGCATGGGCCTTGTCTGCTGTTCGTTCCCGGTACGCACGGGGTACGATCGCAATATCGGCGATTACAAGCCCGTCCCCGCAAGCGAAACCGCAACGGCACAAGCAGCAAGCAAGCCATCCGAAACCGCGACGCAAGAGCCTCCGACATCGCAAAAATCGACCTCAGCCGTTCCGGATTCTGCTAAAAAGCCCCAGAACTCCGCCGAAAAGGCTCGTGCCGCCATCAACAAGAAGGAAACCGCCAAGGCGGCAGCCAAGTCTACTCCCCGCGGAAGTTTTGAAAACTACGCCCGTCAATGGCTTGGGGCAAAATACGGCTATGCCATGGCCACCAAGACCAAAACGGACTGTTCCGGTTACGTGATGCAGGTCTACAAGGGTTACTACGGCATTTCTCTTGACCACAGCGCCTCCAAGATGTACAAGGATAGCCGCGGAAAATCCGTGAGCCGCGGAAGCCTCAAAGAAGGCGACCTGGTCTTTTTCGGAAGTCTCTGGAAAATCGACCACGTGGGAATGTATCTGTCAGGAGACCGGTTCATTCACGCGAGCACAAGCAAGGGCGTGATGATTTCACCGATGCACGACAAGTACTGGAGTCCCAAGTACCAAGGCGCAAGAAGGTTCAGGTAAATGACAAATGACTAATGTGTAATGTGAAATGAGTAATCACACATCTCACATCACACACTACACACCATTTACTATCTTTCTAAGCATGAAGAAAATTGCATTCCAGGGTCGCAAGGGTGCCTACAGCGACTGTGCCGCACATTATCTGTTCGGCGAAGATATCGAAACGCTCCCGATGGACACTTTCGAGGAAATCTACCAGGCGATAGAAACCGGCGAAGCTGACGGCGGAGCTATCCCCATCGAGAATTCGACTGCAGGATCCATCGAGGCGAACTACGACTTGCTTTACAAGTGGCGTCACCGCATCGTGGGCGAAGTCATGCTGCGCATAGAGCACACCCTGTGCGTCATGCCGGGCGTTAAGCTTACCGACCTCAAGCGGGTCTACAGTCACCCGCAGGCACTTGCCCAGTGTTCCAGGTTCTTTGCAGAAAATCCGCAGATCAAGGCCGTTCCCGCTTTTGATACCGCAGGTTCCGCCGAGGAACTCGCCGAGCGCAAGGCATTGGACGAAGGGGCTATCGCGAGCGCCTACGCCGCCAAGATCTACAATCTAGACATTTTAAGGGCAGGGCTTGAAAACCTGAAGGGAACGAACTTCACACGTTTCTACGGAATCCAGAAATCGCCAGCAACCTTCGACGGAATCGAAGGCGCCAAGACAACCATGCTTTTCGAACTTGCCGACGACCACGCAGTAGGCGCTCTTTACAACGCCCTCGGTTGCTTTGCAAAGCGCGGCATCAACCTGACCCGCTGCGAAAGCAGGCCACACCCCGACAAGCCGTGGGAATACATTTTCCATGTCTCCTTCGAGGCTAACGTGAACGAGGAACGCGCCCAGGCCGCCCTCGCCGAACTCAAGAACTACACGAGCCAGATGTACATTCTGGGAACGTTCAAGAAAGGCGTCGTCGAGACACTTAAATACTAAGAGGTTTTTATGGCATACGAACGTACCGACCGAAAGTTTAACGAATACCGCAACCTGAAGATGACCACGGGCTTTATCTCTAGCGCCGATGGTTCCGTCCTGATCGAAATGGGACGCACCCGCGTCATCTGTAATGCAACCCTTTTGCCGAAGGTTCCCGACTGGCTCGCCGGAAAGGGCACCGGCTGGATTACCGCTGAATACAGCCTCTTGCCGCAGAGCACAGGCAAACGTGTGGAACGCGAGCGCAAGGGCGCGAGCGGCCGCACTCAAGAAATCCAGCGACTGGTAGGCCGCTCGCTGCGCGGCGCAGCCGACCTGGCAGCCCTCGGTGAAAATGCCATCGTGGTCGACTGCGACGTGATCGAAGCCGACGGCGGCACGCGTACCGCAAGCATTATCGGCGGCTTCGTCGCCCTTGCGATCGCACTCAGGAAAATCAAGGCGCGCCTCGGCATTACGCAACAGATTTTACGACACGGCATTACCGCGATTTCCGTCGGTGTCGTAAGTGGCAAACCCCTCTGCGACCTGTGCTACGTAGAAGATTCCGCCGCCGACGTGGATATGAACGTGGTGATGCAAGACGCAAAGAATTTCATCGAGGTGCAGGGCACTGGCGAACACGCAAGCTTCGACCGCAACATGTTGAACACGCTGCTTGACCTCGGCGAAAACGCCTGCAAGGACATCTATAAGAAGCAGATGGAACTGATTGGCGGCGAACTACCGTAAGATTTAACGACCGTTCGCGCCCAAACAAGCGTATTCATCCTCGATGCGCTCACTCTCGCAAACACGGCCCGTTGATACGGGCCGTTTCTTGCTCACAAACGACCGTTCGCGCTAGACTTTCCAGTCGCAGAAATTCTTGAGCATGGCAAGACCCACGTCGCCGCTCTTTTCCTGATGGAACTGAGTGGCTATCAGGTTGTCCTTGCCGACAATCCCCTGGAACGTTTGCGTACCGTAGGTCGTTTCGGCAAAAGCATATTCCGCAGGCACCACCGGGTGGTACGAATGAACATAGTAGAAATCGCTACCGCTCTTGATACCCTTCATAATCGGATGTTCACGCGTGAAGTTCACCTGGTTCCATCCCATGTGCGGTATCTTGAGTCCCGGTTCGTCCTTGAAACGCACCGCCTTGCCCGGAATGAGGCCAAGCGTCTTGACGCCGCCATCCTCTTCGCTTTCTTCAAGAATAATCTGACAACCGATGCAAATGCCGAGCACCGGGTTACCGGATTTCACCACCGTCTTGATGGCATCGCCGATTCCGGTTTTCGTCAAGGTTTCCATGGCCGATGCCGCCGCACCCACGCCCGGGAAAATAAGGCGGGTCGCCTTTGCAATCACGTCGGGATCGCGGCTGGACTTGGCGTCTGCACCGATATGCGCAAGTGCGTTCATCACCGAAGTCAAATTACCGGCGTTATAGTCGACGACGATTATGGGATTAGCGGACATAAAAACCTCTCTTTTACAAGGGTAAAAATAGATTTTTTTACGGGCCTAGATTATTTATCTAGAAAATCCAAAGCTTCGCCGGCGAGTTCCACGCAGCGGTTGCAGGGAATGACGCCGTCCGGGCGGATTTCCTTGCACTTGGTGCAGTTCTTCGCACCGCGCTTGAAGAAGTCCTCGATAGCATCGGCATGGTCCGGCTGCATCAGTTTTGCCGTGTAGAGCGCACCGCAATAACCTTCGGGAGCCTTGCCGCCACCGAAGCCGCGGAAAGTCTGTGCAGCATCCGTCGATTCCAATTCTGTCTTGCCCGTACCACGGGCATAGCCGTAAGCCACCGCCATGGCGCAGTTGCCACGCTTGTCGGCATGAAACTTTTTCGCTTCTTCTGCTATTGACATATCTTTCTCCTTATTGTCGGGACACTAGCCAACAACTTTTGAGTATACTCATGCTGCGGATTCGTCAACACCTCGTCGGCATGGCCACGTTCGACCACATGTCCAAAGTACATTACCAGGACTTCGTCGCTCAAGGCACGAACCACCTGCATATCGTGGCTGATAAATAAAATAGAAAGTCCGAATTCGTTCCGCAGGTCATCCAGCAAGTGCAAAATCTGCGCCTGCACCGAAACGTCGAGAGCGCTTGTCACTTCGTCGCACAAGAGGATTCTCGGACGCACCATCAAGCTGCGGGCAATGCAGAGGCGCTGCCGCTGGCCCCCCGAGAACTCGTGGGGGAACTTTTGGAGAGATGCTGCCGGCAAGGACACGCGCTCCAAAAGTTCCTTGGCGCGCGTTTCCGCTGCATCAAACTTCACCCCGCGCGCCACCAGCGGCGCCGTGAGTATTTCCGCTACAGTCTGCCGCGGGTTCAAGCTGCTGAACGGATCCTGGAAAATCATCTGCACCAGGTCGGACACCCGGCACGGTTTTTGCGAAGCCAAACCACCCAACTTTTGCGAAGCCAAACCATCCAACTTACGCGTAGCTGAACCTTCCAATTTTTGCAAAGCAGCCAGTCCAGCCACCTTCCCCTGACGGACGGTTTCGCCGAACAGCTTAAACGTACCCGAAGCCATCGGCACGAGCCCGACCAAAGACTTCACGAGCGTCGACTTGCCGCAGCCGGATTCCCCGACCACCGACAGGATTTTCCCTTGCGGAAGTGTAAAAGACACATCGTCTACTGCGGTAAAGTAGCGTTGCACCTTCCCAAGTACGCCTCCGCGTATCGGGAACTTTACAGTAAGTCCCGAAACCTCCATGGCTGGGACTTCCGCGTTCAAGGGCATTTCCGGCGCCTTTTCAACCATTATCAGGCACCCGCTTCCGTTTCGCCATCCAGACTAGAAAGCGCTTCCTGTACATTCTTTTCCGTCGAAAGCAAAATCTGCCTGCATTTCCGCAAAAGCTCCGTAGCCTCCTGCACGGCCCCGGCCAATTCGTCGATTTCCATCTCGGAATTGTCAATGCGTTCCAGAATGTTTTCCAGACGCTCCATTGCGGTTTTATATTCAAAATTTTCGGTACTCATGTTGACGAATATAGTTATCTTTAATTCCGTGAGTTTATTCGGTAAATCTATTCAGCACGTTTTTCGCTTTTGCGGAGGCCTGACAGGTCTCACCCTTTTGTCTGCTTATCTAGGTGCGTGCAGCGACATTCCCGATTTACCCGACAGCACCTCAAAAATTCAGGATTTCGAAGTATACGTCCACCAGGCCGACGAGAATCTCTTTGATCCGCTCAAGATCAATTCCAACGATTCCGCCACCCTGGTCGTCCATGTCACTCCGGACACCTACCAAAACAAGGTGCGGTACTACTGGTATAACGGCGAAGACGTCCTGGACAGTGGTAGCAGCTACCCCGTATCGACCACCATGACGGCCTCCCCGTTCACGGTGCAGAATTTCATTCCCGACCGAGTCGAGATTATCGACAACGAGGGAAACCGTCTCGAGAAGCAGATCTCGGTCATCGTAAACGCACCGCCCGAAATCAGCAAAGTCACCACGCCCGCCAATGGCGACACCCTCTACGGCAACAGCCACACGCCATTCCTGTTTGCCTGGTACGCCTGGGACCGCGATGATGACGACATCATTTACAGCATCATCGAAATCGATGGAAAATCCTATTCCCTCGGCGAGCTGGATAACATCAGGCAATCCGGCCTGGACGAAGGCGAACACACCTTCAGGATTATCGTCGAAGATTCCCGCGGCGACAGGGATTCTATTCCCTCCCGCACATTCTTTGTCCTCGACACTCTGGAGGGCAAATGACTTTCTGCAAGCAACATTTCCTCGGACTTCTCCTCTGGAGCATCATCGTCCTTACCTTCGGAGCCTGTACCAACTCGGACCAGTACCTGTTCGACAGTTCCACGCCTAACGAATCCATTTCCGTCAAGGCCCTCCTCACGACATCGTTCGATTCCTCGGTCGCCAAGGTCAAGTCAGACACCATACGGCCAGGAGACTCCCTCATCTTCCTTACGGAAGTCTACCCGTCAAAATCCATCGGGCACACGCGGTACTTTTGGTTACTCGACGGAGCTCCCTTTGCAAACGAGTTCAGTTTCAGGAACACCATCCTTGATCCCGGCGTCCACGAGGTGGTATTCGTCTTTGTCGATTCCTTTGGCGACACTTTAAGCGACACGGTCTCCGTCACCGTCGCGACTCCCCCCGTGCTAGACGACAGTTTATTCATTCCTGCCTGCGGCACCCAGAACATCGAACCTGATTCAGCCTTGAATTTCGCCTGGAACAGCACTGCCGTCGATTCCTTCAGCAGGGCCAGCTACCATTTCGTCATCTGGAAATCCACCGGCGAAATCATGGTCGACACGCTCCTCAAGCAAGCGAACTTTATCTACCGCAACGGATTCACTCCGCTCCATAAGTACTACTGGAGTGTTTCCGCCGAGAACCAGTTCCAGCAAAAATCGGAAAGGACCATCGAAGGGAACTTCTACGTCAAGGGAGCCTCCAGCGAGAACGCAGTCATGGGCCACCTGAAGACCAATTCCGACAAGGATTCCTACACCTACCAGATTCTCCTGCAAGACAGCAACATGGTTCCCCTCAAGGAAATCAAAAGCGACAGCACCGATTTCAGCCTGTTCCCTCTTGCCGTGGGTTCATATTCGCTCCGAGTATCCGTCCCGGACAGTCCCGACTTTTCGCCCATTCTTACCCGCATTACCCTCCACGGGGGACAAGTTCTGGAGCTTGACACCATCTGCCTATACGACAACACACCGCCTACCATCAAAAATCCGCTAGGGAGCGACACCCTCGACATCGCGGACACACTCCGTTTTACAGTCCGCGACGGTGGTAGTGGACTTTCAGAATCCATGATAAGTGTGTTCTTCGAAAACAATTACCTACAGAATTTCTCGCTATCGGACAGTCTCCTGAAAATACCCTTCGACAAGGATATTCGAAGCTGGACCTACAGGATTATCAACATATCCGCCATCGACTTTAGCGGCAACAAGATTAGCAAGAATTTTTATCTGAAGCCGAACACAACCTTGCCGGAGGTATTCGGTGAATAGACAGATTCTTTTCATTCCGCTTTTAGCAGCCCTGTTCCTCTCGGCCTGCGGCGACGACCATCTGGCAAGCGAATCAGGCAACAACCTGCAGCAATACGTCTACGCTGTACCCGAAGGTTATACCGGCGACATTGTCAACAACAACGACGCGCTCGGCGACCTGTACCTGGAGCAGGGGCAAACCGTCCGGTTCTATGCGGCTTACGGCCTCGGCAAAGTCATTTTCACCGACGAGACCTTGCAGCAATATTACGGAGGCTGTTCTTGGAGCATCGGAAACGACAACTTCAATCTGTCCAATTTCCGCTACACCTTCAATAAGCCTGGAGATTTTAGCGGTACCCTTGAGACCGTCGACCTTTACGGAGACACCCTCCATAACGATTTCCACGTCCATGTCAATACGCCCAACGGAATCACGCTCCTGTTTCCGTACAACGGCTATAACCAGGCAGAACCGACGGCAGACCAACAGCTTCCTCTACGCTGGTCTGTTCAAGGCCACGACCCGTGGGAAACTTCCTCCTGCCAGATTTTCATTTCAAACGACCCCGACTCCGTCTGGGAAAGTCCGGTCGGCAGAGTTGATTGCAAAGAAGAACTTTCGCTCGGAGGCTCGCTTCTCGGTCAAATCGACCCCGATTCAGCCGCCATCCTCACCAGGGACAGTTCCTTCACCCTCTATTGGGGAATAGCACTCCTCACCCAGAGCGTAAGCGGCAGGGTGTACCTAGACACCTCGGAGATTTTCCATTTTTCCACAAAGATCCAGAACGACTCCTCGACACTCAAGATTCCCGTTGCCTACTCCAGGTTCAGGAGCAACGCATACCTGGAATCAAATGTCTACCTGATTTCCGCAGACGGAGATACGCTTGAAAAGCACACCTCCGAAGAGCGCGCATACACTGTCACGACCAAGGTCAAGGCCCAGTCAAGGCTCAAGATCCTAGTCAAGGAAACACTCCGCAAAGAATACGCAGCCGAAAGCATCATGGTGGACATTCCCGCAAACACGGTCCAGATGCTTGATACAATCTTCCTTACGGACAAGATAACGCCGCAAGTAGCCCCGTTCCTTGACACCATCTCTCCCGCTGATTCCATCCAGTATCTCGTCTATGACGACGGTTCCGGAATCAACGAAGCCAAATTGTTCGTGCTCGTTGACGGAGACACCATTCCAAGCGATTATCGTTCTCCGACGCTCCTATTCAAGATCAAGTGCAGGCTCAACTGCAAAGTTGAAATCCTGGGCGAAGACAACGCGCACAATCCGCTCCCGCAAGAACATTGGTACATCGAAAACAAGTCGAGTTACTATACCATCACGGGACCGTATTCAGGAGGGATTTTCTAATGTTCCGACTGATAGCCATTTGCCTCCTGTTCGTAAACATCGCCTTTGCCCAAAAGGTGCTACACGTATCCACCATTCCCTCCAAGGCTGACATCTACGTCCAGGAAATGCGGCCCGACCACACGGACGATCCGGACTACACCTCGCCTGCCTTTATTCCGCTGAGCGACGAACAGGTCACTGAAGGCGAAATTCTCGTTTCGCTGTTCCATCCCGAATTTACGGATACAACCATCAGGGTAAAGCTTTCCGACAGGGATACTTCGTACCTCATTGTTTCGCAGCAGCCCGCCCTGGACGAGGATCTCCTCAGCGAACAGAGAAGCGAACTCTCCAAGAGGCAGCGCAAAAAATTCGGGAAAGGTCTTATGTTCACGTCCGTCCTCCCCTTTGCCGTGAGTGCCGTCGCGGGAATCGTCACCCAATACGAAATCAGCAAGGCAGAGGACTGCAAGAAAACGCTTAAGAATTCGGCCATCGCCGAAACAAAGCACTACCGTCAAACCGAGCGAGACTTCAAGGACTACCGCGACAAGGCAAAGACATCCAGGTCAGTCATGTACACAGGTCTTATCGCAGGCGCCTCGCTCCTCACCCTCGGATTCATTTTAACATTCTAGGTCGGCCATGAAAAAGTTTATTATCACCTTCGTTCTCTTCTGGGCGTTCACGGCCTTCGCAGACGAACTTCAGGGCGTCCGTGCCACCGTTGAACTGGTGACCGGGGCAAAGCAGACGGCGCAATTCCTTGGCATCCAGAACGACACGGTCAGCCTCGGGGGCTCCATCAAGGGGCAGTTCACCGTTGTGCGCATTCCCGCCAACCGATTCAAGAGCATCACCGACGAGAAGGGAGCCGACCTTCTTCATGGTGCAGGTTCCAACCAGTCCACAAGTTCCGTCAGCGCCCAAACACAACAGGAATCGACTGTTCAGGAAACGGAGACCTCCTACACAGAACCCTCCGATCTCGATTCGGTCGAAGGCAAGCACATCTATATTCCTTTGGAACGCCGCAGCTCCGATTCCGCATTCGCCGAGCAACTGGACAACCTGATTATCAAGCTGATCAAGGAATCGGGAACGCCCATCTCAATTGTAAGATCGGAAGACTTCGAGAATTGCTCCGACGCTGCCTGCATACGCGATTCGCTCTCCGCCCACAAGGCCGCATCCGCCTACACCGGACGCATCACCGCCGCACGCACTCCGGATTCATTGGCGGTACAGGCATCGCACTTCGTCTTTGGCGATTCCACCGCCAAAGGGGCAAACGCCACGGTCCAGATGAATTTATCCGCAATTCGTTCCTTGAGCGATGCCATGGCAAACAACAAGCTGCAAAATTTCATCAAGGCGCTCCAAGGCGAAAAGGTTTCCCCCTCCAAGCTGACTGTAAGCGGCAAAAGCTACATCCATGTCGAGACGGATCCCGAAGGGGCAAACATCGCCATCCACGGGAAAGAGGACATTTGCAAGAGCCCCTGTACCTTTGCCACGCTCGACACCGGGAAAATCGTCCTGTACGCCTACTGGAACGTGAACCGCCAGCTATGGAGCACCAAATCCGTCATCAGGCCGATACCGGGCGACACCACCAAGCTTTCGCTCAAGCTCAAGAAATCAAAACCCGAGCTCCGCATCACGACCATTCCGTCGGGAGCAGAAATCTACGCAGGCTCTTCGCCAATTACACCAAAGTCGGACCCCATCGGATATTCACCGAACAAATTCACCATCTTTGAACCGGGCCTCTCCACCGTGCAAATCCGCAAAGTCGGCTACCGCGACACGGTGGTAACCGTATTCGCCTCGCCCACCGAAATCACGGACATCGACATTAATCTGACACCCATCACGAACCTTCAGGAACAAATTGTACAGGACGAATGGGAAGGTATCCGCAAGCGGCACCGCATCGGGAAAACCCTGATGGGCACCTCTATCGCCCCGCTGCTCCTTGGCGCCCTGTTTACCTACCTCGCCACCTTGGACTACGACGACGCCGATGATGTCAAGAACGAGCTGGAACGTCCCGCCTCGGGAGGTGAAAAATACCAGAAAAAAGTCGATGAGAATAGGGACTTGGTCGACAAGGGAGACCGCAAAATGATCATCGGAGGCTCCCTGATTGGCGCCGGAGCCCTTCTGCTGTGCGTCGGTTTTGTCCTGAACTTCTGATATTAGCCCCAAAACACCTAAAAAAGCCTTATTTTTTAATTTCATTCACCTCAAGCGCCCTAGAAAAATTAAATTTAGCATGATGCGTAAACTATTTGCCATTTTGTCTTTATTGGCGGCTGCCTCGTATGCGGCCGATTTCGAACGTTCCAACTGGCGTACCCAGCTGTACTTGCAGGGTGAACCCGCCTTCCTGAATTTCAAGACCGAGAAGAACAAGACTCTCCTTGACGACGGACTCGACAAAGATGTTCTTACCGTTCCCCTTTCGCTTGGTCTCCTGTGGTCTCCTCTGATCACCCCCCTATGGAAAGCGGACATTCCGTTTACCTTCTGGCTGGGCGCGGAAGTCAACTCCTTCCAGTTCGGCACCATCGAAGACAATCCCAAGTACACCATTCCGGACGAATCCAAGGACGGAAAGACCAGAAAGGGTGAACAGACCGACCGAGAACTTTGGTTCCTCACCTACGCACCTTCCGTGCTTGCCGGTTTTAGCTTCAACCTGATCGGAGATCTCGACCTGCGCGTTTTGGGCGGATTCGGATTCCACTTCTTCTCTTTCTACGACGACTACAGCGGTCATACCGACCAGCACACCGAAATGGCACAGACCGGGTTCGTTTCCGGCGCACTTGAATACCGCATCACCGAACTTTTCAAGGATGTCGACCTCAAGATTGGCGTGAACGTCCGCAAGGAATTCCTCCCCTACGAAGACATCAAGGCTCGCGACAAGGACAACAGCCCGAGCCCGTCCCCGTACTCCGACCTCAAGTTCGACAAGATTTCCTACAAGTGGCCCGTACGCGTAGGCCTCGAGCTCTCGCTTGATTTCGGCCGCGAAAGCCGCCGTGACCGCCGCATGCGCTACAACCTCCACGACCGTGACGACGTCCTGCGCAAGTACAGCGAAGTCAAGGACACGCTCAGCGACTGGGACTGCATGGCCATCGAACGCGACTATCGTTTCTACCTTGACGAAAACGGCGAACTGCCCGACATGAGCGAAGCCTACACCCGCACCCAGTTTGCGGACGTGCTTGAAAGCTTCCTCGCCTTCTGCCACCCGGCAGACCTCGCTACCAAGGAAAAGCTCTACTCCACGCTCGACAGCGGCAAGGTTCAGTTGAAGGAATACCAGGTCCGTCAGGAAGATTCCCGTTTCGACCAGGTCATGGCCTCCAACGATCCCGAAATGCTTGAGATGTTCCTGCAGTACTACCCCGACTCCCCGCGTAGGCCCGAAGTCGAAGCCAAGCTGCGTTCTCTCGGCGAATACGACAAGTTCCGCGCCATCCAGGCACAGAACACCTTCAAGGCTTACCTCACCTACCTGAACGACAATCCGAACGGAGCCTTCCGCGACGAAGCCGAAGCAGGCATCTTTGAACTGGTGAAGGCTGGCAACCGCCTGAAGGACTACGAAATCTACTTGAAGCGCTTCCCCAACGGCAAATACGTTGAAGAAGCCAAGGCAGCCCTCAACCAGGCAAACAGCCAGAATTCCATCATCGAATACCAGACGGGTGAAACCTACAGCGAACCGGAACCGGCCGTGCAGCAGGAAGAAGAAGCCGTCGAGGAAGAAGAAGAGGAAGAAGTCAAGCCGGCCAAGGGCAAGAAGGCTGCAAAGAAGGCTAACAAGAAAGCCTCCAAGAAGCACAACAAGAAGTCCAAGAAGAAAAAGTAAGACTTAACGGCAAACCTTTGATACCCCCTGACAACGCGTCAGGGGTTTCTTTTTCTTTCTATATTTGGCCTCATGAATAGAAAGATTCTCGCCCTTGCACTTGTTAGCTTGTTCGCAGTAGCGGCCTTCGCCGAGCCCGCCGTCGCCGATACGGTCACCCAGGCAGTCCCTGCCAAATCCACAGGCATCTACACCCAGATTATCGACTGGTATAACGAGCATCTGAACTACTGGTCCATCGCCCTCCTGATGGCCATCGAAAGTTCTTTCATTCCCTTTCCGTCGGAGCTCGTGGTGCCCCCCGCCGCTTACAAGGCGCTGCAACCCGGTTCGGGACTCAGCATCGTGCTGATTGTCCTTGCTGCAAGCGCAGGCGCCCTCGTCGGAGCATACATCAACTACTTCCTCGCCAAGTTCCTCGGTCGCCCGATCATCTACAAGTTCGCCGATAGCCGTCTGGGACATTTCCTGTTGCTGGACACGCAGAAGCTTGAAAAGGCAGAGACCTACTTCCGCGACCACGGCGCCATTTCCACGTTCGTGGGCCGCCTCATTACCGTTATCCGCCAGCTGATTTCTATTCCGGCAGGCATTGCGAATATGAAGCTTCTGCCGTTCACCTTGTACACCTTCCTCGGCGCCACCATCTGGAACTGCGTGCTTGCAGGCCTCGGCTACCTCGCCCACGGCCAGAAGGACATCATCGAGAAATACAATTCTGAACTCGCCATCGCCCTCCTCGCCTTCGGCGCCCTCTTTATCGGCTACATGGTCTGGAACGCCATAAAGACTACCAAGAAGTAGAAATTACAGTTTCATTGAAAAGCTTTCAGAAGCAAGTCCAAGGGCTTGCTTTTTTTTGTATATGGTTTTGAATGTGCGTCTAATTCTAATGGACTGAATAAAGAGCAGACAGAACTACGAGCGAACAGAACAACGGCTTCCCTGCAGGAAGCCCCTTGTGTTTGGTAGTGTCAAGTTTTTTGACAGCCATTTCTTTCAATAGCTAATTATTCAATAGACAATATTCGGGACAATCAATGATTGTACATATACAAGAAAAGCTCCCCGGAGGGAGCTTTTCTGAAATTAGAGTTTTAGTGGATTACCAAGCAACGAAGCAGGACGCGCCGGCATTGGATCCAACATTCAAGACAAACGGTAGGGACTTACCACCGATAGTATTGGCAACATCGATCGATGCAGTAACATAGTCACCACCATCAATTTCGACTGTACCAATAGATCCCGTAATTTTTCCATCACCAGTTCCACCTCTATCAACCTGGCAAGCAAAGGTACATGTGCCAGCATCACCAGCGCCATGCCAACCCGACGGAAGATTGAACACTACAGTAGCATCCACATTGCCAACAAACGGAATAGCGTTTGTATTTCCCTGATCCGTAAATTCATAGTCAGGCTTGCTTGCATCGATAGCCTTCACTGCCGAGCAAGTAAAAGACTGCTTGGTATTGTCATCGTTGGAAACAACCACTGTCGGAGTAATCTCCTGGTCTTTTTCGGAGAATGCTGCGGTAGCAGATTCGCCCGTTCCAGTAGCACCTGTCCATTCATAACCAGTAATCGTGGCGCCAACAGTAGCACACTTAGATACAGACCATGTAACAGTGACCGGGCCATTTGCAACATCCGGAATAGCAACATCGGGTTCGCAAGTACAACCCGTAATTTCGGCACCGTTCACCTGCAGCGGATCACAGGCCACGGTAATCGGGGTGCCATCATACAGCACCGTGACAGAAGCGGTCGTTGCGCCGGAATTCGGATAAGTAATATTGCCACTCATCGTGCCCTTGCCTGTGCCATCATCAACTGCATCGGCAGCAAAGGACCATGTATAAGTAGCCTTAGCAATTTTCAAGGCGTCAAAGCCCGGATACTTGGAGTTAGCGGTAAACTTCCACTGAACAGAAGTACCCTTGTTAATGGGGGTCTTGGCCGGAGCGCAAGTTCCGAACGTATCGTCGGTAATCGGAGCCGGACCAGAAGAAGAGGATTCACCCGGATCATCGATAATGTTTATGGACGAAGAGCTACGAGCAATCTTGATAGAGGAAGACAATCCCGGAATAATTAAGGAGTTGCTGCTCTGCGGAGTCAACGAAGCGGACGAAGTCGGATTATCTACCGAGCTCGGAACATCCGTTCCTTCCAAATAACCCTGATACTTCAAGTAGCAGTCCGGAGTAATACGGCAATCTTCGATGGCATTGTCCTTTAACGTCTGCAAGTCCTGTTCATTGGAAGCCATCGCAATATCGTCATTCAAATCCTTGCCATTGATGTTACCTTCGCCGCATGCCCAAAAGGCGGTAGCGGCCACCGACATCAATGCAAGTCCTGAAAAAAGTTTCTTGTTCATATAAAACCTCTTTGTCCGAAAAATACATTATTCAAATCAAAAGCGTTACACTTAGTGATAATTTCGTGCTTAAAAACACATATTTTTTACATACACGCCACCGACATGTAAACATTGCTAAACAAAATATCAAGCAGAACCTCAAGTTATGGATTCCCTCCGTCGCTTCGCTCCGTCGAGAATGACGGCACGGGTACAGCATCCTTGCCGAAGCAGGCGCGTCGAGAATGACGATGGGGGGCATTCCATTACGGTTCTAGAAGAGTCATCCTGGAGCCTCGAAGAGGCGAACGGGATCCAGCCGGGAAAGCCTTTACGCTTCGCCCTCTTCCACAGAAATCTTGCGCTGACCGGTAATAAACTGGTGCACGTAGGGGTTGCTGGTGTTCTTGATTTCATCCACCGTGCCCACCTCGATAATGCGGCCGTTGTAAAGCATCGCGATACGGTCGGCCACCTTGAAGGCACTCACCATGTCGTGCGTCACCACCACCGAGGTCACCCCGAGCTTGCTCTGCATATCGAGAATCAGGTCGTTAATCACGTCACTCGTGATGGGGTCCAAACCGGTCGTCGGTTCATCGTACAGCAGGATTTCAGGGTTCAGGGCGATTGCACGGGCCAAGGCAACACGCTTGCGCATACCGCCCGAAAGTTCAGACGGCATCTTGGTGCGGAATTCGGGCACCAGGTTGATCATCTGGAGTTTTTCGGTGACCACATCCTGAATCTCTTTCTCGGAAAGTTCCGGGTGATGTTCACGAAGAGCAAACGCAATATTCTCGCCGGTATCCATCGAGTCAAAAAGTGCGCCCATCTGGAAAAGCATACCCATCTTGCGACGGATCGTATGCGTATCGAAAAACTTCGGCGTACTGATGGTCACGCCGTCCACCGTCACTTCGCCGCCATCCGGCTGCAACAGGCCGATCATATGCTTTAGAATCACCGACTTTCCGCCACCGGACTTGCCGATAATCACCATCGTCTCGCCACGGCGAATGTCAAGGTTCACGTCGCAAAGCACATCCTGCGGGCCAAAGGATTTCTTGAGTCCCTTGAGGCGAATGGCAATATCGTTCGGGTCGATTTTTACGTTAGGCATAATCTTACCTTAGAAGAACAGGATGGCGTCCATCACAAAGTCAGCAATCAAAATCATAAGGCAACTGGAAACCACCACGCTCATGGTAGCGATTCCCACGCCGCGGGCACCCGCCTTGGCATTGATGCCGTGGTAGTAACCCAGCAAGAAAATCAAGGTTCCAAAGACAAACGACTTGAGCACGCCGGACCACAAATCCATCGGGTCAAACAGGTACTGCATCCCGGTCACATAGGTATAGGTCGTAATGTCAAGACCGAGCACGCACACAATCCAGCCACCGATAATGGCAAGCGCATTCGAAATCACCGTAAGGCAGGGCACCATCGTAAAGAACGCCACAAAGCGCGGAAGCGCCAAGTAACGATAAGGTTCAAGCCCCAGCACCGTATAGGCCGCGAGTTCTTCCTTTTCCTTCATGGAACCGAGTTCTGCCGCCACGGCAGAGCCCACGCGGCCCGAAAGCACAATCGCCGTGAGGAGTGGTCCAAGTTCGATCAAGATCATCTTGCAAGCGGCCGTTCCCACAAACTTGTCTGCAACCAGATTGTGGAATTCAAATTCTGCCTGCACCGTCGCGACCATGCCCGTAAAAATGGAGGTCACGAACAGCAGTGGAAGCGACGACACGCCAATCGATATCATCTGCTTGACAATCAGCGACGGATTCTTATGGATATAGCGCAACTGTTTCAGCGTGTTCAACAGGATGCACACCACTTCACCGATATTGGCAATACCGGTCACGATAATCTTTCCAAACCAGGCAAAGGGGAGTACTACAAACGACATACGCAATTTCCTAGAAACTTCCGAAATCGGTTGCACCCATGTCGCCGGAGTCGTCGTAGGCATAGGCCTCGCCACCCTCTTCGCCTTCGGGGGCTGCGTCGTAGAATGTGGTGTATTCCGGGATGAACGTCATCGGGATGTCCTTGACCGAGCCGTTACGGTGTTTCGCCACGATAAGTTCTGCAGAATGCTTGTCTTCTTCGCGGTGAGTCTGCACGAACTTACGTTCCACGAACCACACCATGTCGGCATCCTGTTCGATAGAACCCGATTCACGAAGGTCAGAGAGCTGCGGGCGTTCGCGTCCCTTTTCTTCGACCTTACGGCTAAGCTGGGCAAGTGCGATCACGGGGATTTGCATTTCCTTTGCGAGGATTTTCAAGCCACGGGAAATCGCACCGATGGCGACCGCACGGTTTTCTTCCTTGCCCGTTTTCATCAGCTGCAAGTAGTCGATAATCAGCAGGTCAAGCTTTCCCTTGCGCTTGAGCTGACGCGCCTTGCTCATGAGTTCCATGATGCCGAGGTCCGCGTTGTCGTCGACATAGAGCGGAGCCTGCTGAATAGGCGACACAGCGGCAATCAGTTTTTTCTTTTCGTCGCTGTTCAGGTAACCGTTACGGAGCTTGCTCTGGTCGATCTGCGCCTGGGAGCAAAGCAGACGCTGGGCAAGCTGCACGCCGTCCATTTCGAGACTGAAGAACGCCACGTTGTGGTGGTAGTTGATGGCCGCATTCGCTGCAATCGTCAGGGCAAAAGAAGTCTTACCCACACCCGGACGCGCCGCCAAAATAATCAGGTCGGAATTCTGGAGACCGTTCGTGAGTTCGTCGAGTTCGGCAATGCCCGTGCGAATGCCCGTGATACCGTCCTTACGGTTATTCAGACGTTCCAGGAGCGGCGTCACGAAGCTCTGGATCGGCTTGAGAGAATCCTTAATCTGGTCGTCGGCAATCGCAAAGATATCACGTTCGGCATCCTGCAAGACTTCGTCAGGAAGCGCTGCCGGATCCATTGCATTCTTGATAATCGTTGAAGACGACTTGATCAGCTTGCGGAGAGTCGCCTTCTTGCGCAACAGCTCGATATGCCATTCCGTATTCGCCGAAGACGCAACCGATTCCATGAGTTCAAACAAGTATTCGCGGCCACCCACGAGTGCTAGCTTGTTCATGGTCTCGAGTTCCGAGGCCAAAGTCACCAAGTCGATCGGAGTCACATTACGGTTGAGCGTACAGAGGGCTGTCCATATCAGCTGGTGCTTTTCCAGATAAAAAAAGCTTTCGTCCTTGATGGTCATGATGGCATTGCCCATCACATCCGGATCGCGCAAAATACTACCGAGCAGGCAACGTTCCGCCTCAAGGTCCATCGGGACCTGACGGCCTTCAAAATTGTTCTGTTGGTTTTCAAAATCAGGCATCGTCGCCATCCATCATAATCTTGAGTTCTTTCAATTTACGCCACAGGGTCGCACGGCTAATTCCAAGTCGCTTGCATACTTCGGTCTTGTTTCCGCCGCACACGCTCAATGCATGCAAGATATGTCGGCGCTCCATTTCCTCGAGCGAGAGGATTTCTTCGGACTCGCCTTCCATGGCCGATTTCTGTTCCGGAGCATTCGACTTACCCGTCCCTTCAAACGAAATGCCCGGTAGTCTTTCAACTTCGGCTTCGATCGGTTCCGGGGATTCCCCCTTGATATGCGGAATCGCCATCGTCTTTTCGCGGGCGCATTCCTGCACTTCTTCGGGCAAATCTTCTAAGCGGATTACGCCACCTTCGGCAAGCACGATGGCATGTTCGATAATATTTTCCAGTTCGCGGATGTTGCCCGGATACGGATACTTGGTAAGCGCATACAGGGCCGCCGGTTCCAGATCGACAATTTCCTTTCCCTGCGCATCCTTGTTCTTCAGGATGAAGTACTTGATCAGGTTCGGAAGCGCGGGCTTCCTTTCACGGAGCGGAGGAAGCATCAGGTGGAAAGTGTTCAGGCGGTAATAAAGGTCTTCGCGGAAGGTTCCCTTCTGCATGGATTCCTGCAAGTCGCGGTTGGTCGCCGCAAGCACGCGGACATCCAAATAACGAGGTTCGGTCTCGCCCACGCGCCTGATTTCGTGGCTTTGCAAGAAGCGCAATAACTTCACCTGGGTAGCGGCAGACAGTTCTCCCACTTCGTCCAGGAAAAGCGTACCGCCGTTCGCGGATTCGAACAGGCCCTTCTTGTCGGTCGTCGAGCCCGTATAGGAGCCCTTCTTGCTACCGAAAAGTTCGCTTTCGACCAGGTTCTCGGGAATGGCGCCGCAGTTCACTGCCACAAACGGTTCTGTCGCACGCTTGCTGTAACGGTGAATGACATTCGCCAGGAATTCCTTACCCGAACCGGACTCGCCGGTAATAAGAACAGTACTGTTGGTAGGCGCCACCTTGTAGACCGTCTTCAAAATTTTGCGCATCTCGGGCGTATTGCCCAGAAGGCTGTCCAGCACCTGGGATTCCATGAGCTGGTTGTTCGTGCGGTTCTGCAACTGCGACTGGATTTTGCGGGCGGTCGATTCCAGCAGGGAAAGAGTGACTGGCTTTTTCAGGAAACTGTTCGCCCCGCGCGTAATCGCCGAGGCGGCACCCTGCCAGTTACGGTCGTCGCAAAGCACAAATATCTCGATTCCGGGGTGTTTTTCCTTCAGGAAACTCACCATGTCCATGTTGTCCTGCATCAGGAACGGAACCTCGATAAACGCAAGGTCTATCGAATCCTTCTTGACGAGGGGCATGAGCCCGGCTTCGTTACGGCATACCAACAAATTGGTCCCTGGCACCGACCAGGAACGCTCCACGCCCTCGATAAACTTCTGATCCAAATCCGCGATCAGGATATTCATCGTTTACTCTAGGAGGCGTGACTCTTGATAATTTCTTCGACTTTGGCGCGAAGGGCTTGCAGTTCTACGGGCTTGTTGAATGTCGCAGCGGCATCGAAATGCTGGGCAGTCATCAGGTAATCTTCGGCCGAGGTACGGCCACCGCCACTAACGGCAATGGTACGGTCGCTCATTCCCAAGCGACGCAGGTCCAGGATTACTTCATAACCGTCCACATCCGGCATAATGATGTCGGTGATGATCACGTCGTAGGTCTTGTTCTGGTACAAAGCCTTGGCTTCGCGACCATTCTTGGCAGTCTCGACGTTGTAGCCCTTGATTTCAAGAGCTTTTTTCATCATGAGGTTGAACTGTTCGTCGTCATCGATAATCAGGATAGTAGACACTAGTCCTCCTTCGTTTCAGTTTCCAGTGGCCAATATAGATAAAATGTAGTTCCTTCGCCCAAAGTTGTCTGCACAGTAAAGTAGGCATTACCCTCTTTTAGGAGCCTAAGTGCAGACGAAAGTCCAAGCCCGAGCCCCTCTCCGGGCGCCTTGGTCGTAAAGAACGGTGCAAAAATGCGTTCCAGGGTCCCCGAATCCATCCCCGAGCCCGTATCGGCAATTTCGAACTTGGCATAACTTCCGGCCGGCACGGGAGGTGCATACGGGGTCACCAGCTGGGTTTCGAGCGTCACCGGCGAGAGGCCGAAGGTAAGCGTGCCACCCGTCTGCTTCATGGCAAAGATTGCGTTGTTCGCCATATTGCTGATGATGCGGTCCAACGACGCCACGATGCCCTTGATTTTCAGTTTCTTGTCCAGGTTTTCGCTGTGAACCACGATATTGGGCGGAAGTGTCAGAGAAATCTTCTTGACAACGTCCTCGATAATCATATACGGAGAGAACACCATTGCAGGCGTTGCCGCATTGGCGTTGCCACGAATCACGTTCAGCAATTCCGCGATAGAGACTTTTCCGCGTTCCGCCGCCTTCTTTGCCTCGCTCACGAACATGTAGGCGTCGTTGTCCTGCGGGAGCGTCTCGAGAGCCAGTTCGCAGAAACCAATCTGCGATCCCAGAATATTGTTGTAGTCGTGTGCAAAGGCGCCGCACATCGTACCCAGTTCTTCGAGTCTCGAATGGATGAACTTCTGTTCGCGGAGCATGTTACGTTCCTGTTCGAGCCTACGCTGCTCCGTCATGTCGACCTTCAAGCAAAGGGTCTTGTAAGGAGCCGTCCCCTGGATAATGGGAATGTACATGTTGTCGAACGTCTGGACAAGTTCGCCGTTCTTCGCGAGCCTGTTCGCCTCGTCCTGTGAAATTTCCTTGCCGTCAACCGTTTCGAAAGAGGTATAGACCTTGACTTCACCCTTCTCGCGGGCATCGGTCTCGTATTCCGAAATATCGTCGAGATTATCGCGGGCTCCGCCACGGGATCCGCGCTTGTCCAGGTCCATCTGGTTCTGCGTCTGGTAGACGCCCAGTTCACTCTTGTACCACACTCTAAACGGAAGAGCATTGATCAAGGTGTTCAGCACGTTTTCCTTTTCGGCCTTGACCCTCGCTTCCTTGTTCAGGCGATCCTGGTAACGCACCAGGTCATGCGTATACTCCACATACTGTTCATTCAGTGTCTTGATATTCTGTTGCAACAGGAGCGTCTTGGACTGGTCAGTAAAGAAAGCGACATTGAGAACTGTCATCAGTGTCTGGCGGCACTTGAAGAAATGAATCTTGAGCACATGCGTTTCGCCATCAATAGCAACACGCACGTCACTGTAGACCGTCTCACGGAAGAAATCAAGGTTCGGCGGGAACAGGCTCTTGATCGAGCGTCCGCGCAGGCTCGCGGCAGACTGGCCGAGCAACTTGGAAGCACCATAGTTGGCGTATTCAATCTTGCCTCGGTCATCAAAATAGATGACACCGTCTTCGATCTTGCTGATAAGCTTCTGCAAGAACCAGTAGGCACTCTTATCCCTAAAGCGTGCCGACGTGTAATACTGTCCGCACAACACCGCCAAGAAAAGACACAGGAACTGGTGCCATACCAAGAAATGGAAACTGCCGATACTCGAATCAAAACGATTTGCAATCGGGATGACGAAATCGAATAGAACCGCAAGAACCATCAGGACTGTATAGCAGGACACCATGTAGGCGCCCGTCTGCGTAATGGTCGCATCGAGCGAATGCAGCGTACCTCGCAGAAGCTGGTAGATGGTCAGGACTGCAAACGGGGCAACGAACAGGAGATAGGCAAACGTGAAGCTCGAAAAAATAGGGGTCTTTTCGAAAGGATGCAATCCCAGGATACTGATTCCGGCTACCGCCTCCGGAGCGAAAATCAGCAAAAGTGTCAACAACGCAACCACCACGGTACTCAACAACGACATTAAGTAGCCAAAGGACTTGCGCCTATTGAACAGAACCAGTTCACCGATGCTATAGGTAACTATCGTCACCCTGATCCAGAAAATCGCCTGAAGCCCGAACAGGATCAACCGTCCGATGTATTTAGGCGAGCCGACCTCGACAGGGCCATAAAAGAAGAGAATGCCAATCACACCGCCCAGGTTCCAGGCGATATTGATAATGATCATTTGTCGAAGCGAGGACGGAAGAGCCTTCGCCGTCATCTTGCTGCTCAGCAACATCGGGAACGATAGCGACAGCAATAATGCCAGCACCGAAAGTACCAACAGGTACAGCGAATCGGAATAAAGGCTCTCAGCCATACTACTTCACCCGCTTGACTCCGAAGGTTTCCGTCTTGTCGTAAGAGCTCTTGCTCGAGAACTTCCGCACGAGAGAAGCATCGGCGTTCCTATTCGGAACAAACCGACAATCCATCTGCAACTTGTAGATATAGGCACCCGTCGCAACGGCCCTGCCCTTCTCGGACTGGAGGCCCACCTCGGTATTGGCCCATTCCACATACATGATCACCTTGCCCGTATTGGAGAGGTACTTCGCCGACGGCAGGTTGTACGATGCAGCAAGGCGGTTCACGTAGTTACCCAGGTTCGAATAGATCGGCAAGTTGTACTTGACCTTGAGAGTATCCCAAGCGGCAGGTTCACCACTCAAGGAACCTCTCGGCACCGTCATGTCCACCTTCCAGATGGCACCCTGGATGGCCGAAGTATCGATTCCCGTCGCAAGCACCAGACCGTGGCTGATAAGGTCCAGCTTACCCGTCGCCGGATTCACAACATAAAGGCGGATATTGTCGGTAGAGGGCACCTGCGAGCGGATTAAGCCACCCGAACGGGACACCTGTTCCAGCAACTTCACGCGGAACTTGATCTTGGGATCGCCACCCGCGAGGATAGGCACCCACGGGTTATCCAGCGAAGGCCTGTTGCCACGTTCATCGACAACGGCGCTGAAATCCTTCGGCTGCAGGCGCACGAAGTCACCGTCGTTCACGGCAAGTTCATTTTCCTTACTGTACACCGCCGTGATTCCCAGCTTGTTCAGGGTCATGGATTCCACGGAGTGCTTGTAAACAGCCGTATCGCGCTTGTCCTGCTTTTCACGGTAGTACACCAGCGACGAATCCACAATCGTATAAGGTTCGCTGATGCTCATATTAAGCATATCGAAACGATCCGACTTGGACATATCGATAGTCGCCGACACGATTACCGGACCGACCTTGTCTTCGCCCAGGGCGGAATTCGATTCGTAAGAGGCGCCCGAGCCCAAGTGCTGGGTAACTAGACCCGCACCCGAAATGTTCATTCCCTTGGAAGCACCTTCGTAAGTCCCGCTCGTAACGCCATAGCTAAAGGGTGTCGGCAAATCAAGAACCGCCGTCATGCCGTCAGCCGCATAAACAGGCACAGAGCCGGACACCCACGTGGTTTCAGGATCCGTACGGCCAAAGACAACGGAGATGCTATCCGGATAATGCTTCGGGTCAATCGGACGTTCGAATTCAACATAGATGCGTTCCGCGATACCGTTTTCGTCGGCATCCGAAATCGAGGCATAAACCATCGGAACCGGCAAGAGTTTCAAAGTTATCGGAAGCTTGGGCTGTCCGCAGGTCGCCGAGACGCCGTTTCCACTCTTGTCCTGGATGCCACTTGTCGAAAGCAACTGGGCAAACATTCCTTCCGTAACAACCGACGAACCGTCGGCGGCATACGCAATTTCAAATTCCCAGACATTCAGCGACTCGTTATAAAGCTGCGTGAACTTGACCATAGGAGCATCGAGTAACGTGTTTCCATCGGTAGCGAAAAGCTGCACCGGCCATTCAGTACCCGGAGAAGAAATCGGTTCGCTGAACTGCATGTACACGCGGTCGCTCCTAGCCGTATCAAGGCGTTCGAGTACAGCAACCGCAAGTAAGGTGGGAGCGATGCCGTCCAGATAGAAGTCCGTATGCGACTCCACCTTACCCGACACGTTAGAGAACAATGTAATCGAGCCATACGGAGCCGTATTGATAGACGTATCGGAAATATTCATCTTGACCAGGACTTCCTTGCCGTCTACAGTAGCATCGGTCGTCGTAATGGTATCGCCCTTGTACACGAACTGCACCGAGTTAAATGACTGATTTTCCTGGTATTCGCTCGAAAGCCGAATCTGGATGGCATCGGGAACATTATCGCAGTCCGTATCAATCATCTTTGCGATGTCGATAATCGGCCAAGGCGGAAGCTCCTCGACAATCAGCTCGGCACTTGCAGGCACGTAATCAAACTGCGTAGAAGTTCCCGCACGGGCAAAGAGCGTCGTCGTCATGACTTCTTCGGAACTCACGTAAAAGGTCGCTTCGCCATTCACCAGCTGGATACTCGTAATAGGAATCGTCGCCGTGGCAGAGCTCCAGAAAAGCGGATTTCCCGAAGTCGTCCCCAGAGTAAGCGTCACGTTCACCGTATCGAGCGGATTGGCGAGACTATCAATTAGACGCACATGGACTTCCACCATCTTGGGCGTCCCGCCCGCCGCGGTCTGATAAGTCTTGTAGGAATCCTTGTCGAATACAAGATAACGCTTTTCAAGCGGAGTCACAATGGTATCGATTTCCACATTGCTACGAACCACTGCGCAAGCACAATCGTACTTATTCTCGGTTTTCTGGTTCGCACCATGGTTATGCCAGCTCACCCATTCCATATAGTTGTTGCCATAGGCAAGAACCGTATCCTTGCCGAACACGTAGGAATCGGTGCGAGTTCCGTTGTCATAGAAGAAGTTCTGCGGACGACCGTTCATTTCGAGGTCATCCAGGAATCCCGTAGGAGACACCTTGCTACGACCTTCGTAACTTGTCGCGTAATCTTCCTTTTCGACAGAATAGACCGGCGAGACAAACGGTTTCTCAAATTCAAGAGTCACCGTGCGGTGAACCTGCGGACCGTTTTCAGGAGTATAGTCAGGACCGTAGCCGAAAATATGCTTCCCATGGTAGTAGACCGTGATATAGGGGTCTTCCACCATCGCAATAACCTTTTCTCCATTATAGACTTCCAGGAACGATGTTTCGGAACCACTGTAAGCCGGGCCACGAGTCAGGTCAACACCTTCGAAGTACGCAGGATCGTTTTCATCGGTATGAGCCCTAAGCGACCAGGAACCTTCAAGAGCCTTGAAATTCGTCTGGTCAAAGATCAGCTGGAAGATTAGCTGACCAGAAACTTCAAGATGGCCGTTCACCTTGATGGGCAAGTAATAACCGCCCAAACCATCGGACTGCGCCGTACCAAACGAGACCGTGCAGGAACCGTTCACGACACCACCACCACCGAACTTCTGCGTAATGTTGCTTGACGCCTGAAGGTTCGGATTGTTCAGATAGAGACGCATTTCGAAATCTTCAAACGGGATCGTATCGTTGTTGCTGATCGACACGATGAACTGGTGGCAACTGCCCCAGTCGCTACATTCATTCTGGTAGGAACTCGGCTTGAGGCTGATATTCAGGTCGGCGTAAGAAGCTTCCATTTCAGTCGTAAAGCTGTAACCCGCACCACCGTTATCATCCGTCGTCATGCCAGAAGAAACATTAAAGTAGTAGGTCGTTCCCGGAGCAAGGTCAGTGAGTTTCGCCTCGTGGAAGAGCACGGCGCCGCCATCGGCAGCCTTGGACGACGTCAGAGCGCTCATCGAAGTTCCGTAATTGACGACACCGTTCATGCGGTCGCTCGACCACCAGTAAATCTTCGCGCTACGGTTATCGACCTGGCAAATCGTCACGCCGCTGATATTCGTCGTCGCAGGCACCATGGTAAACTGATACCACTGACCGTGATTGTCGTCAGTCGTCATGTTGCGCTTGGTATCCATACCTTCCAGGAAGAAGTAGTAAGTCTGGCCCATTTCAAGTCCGTTCAGAACGATGCTGCCGCCCTTGGAAGCCTTTTCCTGTTGCACCGACTTTGCGCCAACCACATCGGGAGTCGTATTGTAGAACACCGTCACCAGCGCCACCTCGTTCGCATCCCAGCTCACGATAGCCGACGTATCGGTAATGGGGGTACCCATGATGTTGCTGAACAGGGGGCCTTCTGCATCGATCGGAAGTGTCTGCGCAAGGCTCTGCGCCGGGAACAGGAACTGTGCCGTAAAGTCGATACAGGTTTCCGTCGAGGTATACTTGCTCCAGTCTTCAATCAAAGTCTTCGTCGGCTCACGGGCACCCATCAAGGCACCTACCGGGCACTTATACTTGTAAGGCATACCGCCCGCATTATAGCCGTCGGGGTTAGACGCACGGTTATGCGGATGCTGCGGGTTCTTGTCACCCGTACCCATCAAGAAGGAAATATCCCAGGGATTCGCGCCCAAGATAAAGTACATGTTGTCGAGGGCCACACGCAAATAGCGTTCATCGCCCGTCAGTTCATACATCAAGAAAATCGAGACGGCCGTACCCAGGTTGTAACGCATCACGCCCCAGTCAAAGCTCGTCCATACCAGGTTATACGGGCGAATCACATGCAGCTTGGTAGAACCTTCGTGCGGCTCGCCCTGCGTTGCAGGATTTTCAAGCACCAGGGAGTCGCCGTCGTTCGTGCTGTTGTCAATCACCTTTCTGAAGGTCGCCATCGTGCGCTTCGAAAGGGTATCGCGTTCCGCCGCAGAAAGACCATAAGACGCCGCCACCGTCTCGTCATTCAGAATCATTTTCTGCAGAGCAAACAGGACGAACGAATGGATATTCTGGTAGTCGGCCGCCCAGCCACCCGGAGTAAAGCCACTTGGGTTACCTAGGAAACCAGCCCTGAAGTAGTCCATGTTATAATGGTAATTCGAGGCGTTGTTAAAAATATTGGTGTTCTTGTACAAGTCGTACTGATACGTCGTATCCTTGGTCGCATACCACAGGGCAAGGGCTGCGGCGGCACCGTCGTCATACAGCGGGCCACCACCCGTATAGAACTGGTTATAGGCCCCCCCCCCCGTATTGCGCTGTTCGTAGAAGGCGGGCATCAACACGTTCTTGTAAATATCCTTGGCGGCCTCGATCAAGGAATCGGAATAGGCCGGGTCATACACCTTGTAGCCCACGGCCACATTCGCCATAGCCGCAACAAAGATACCCGCCGTATTGGCTCCGATCGAGGTATCTACAGGACGGTCAGGGCCACCCTGTTCCGGAGACTGCGCATCCTGGCGTTCAGGCAGATCCCAGTATCTGTGGTCACCGTCGCCCACGCCCACCGAATGGAACATGTCGCCTTTTTCAATCAGGCCTTTCGCCTTGGAAGCCTTGTAGAGCTTGAGCAAATAGTCCGTTCCAACCTTGGCCTCGTAAAGCACGTCAGGAATACCGTCGGTGAACACCGTGTCGGCATACGAATTGCCGTAACGGTCCTCGGCCTTGTCCTGATACGTCAGGTAAACCATCGACAATACGAAAGCCGCATATCCCAAAGTCTCGGAAACCTTGAAATGGTCACCGCAGTCATGCCAACCACCCGTAAGGTCAAAGCCCTCCGCAGAACCGTCCTTCAAATGGCAGGCCCCGTGGAAATGCGAATGGGTATTACCGCAACGCTGGATGCCAAAGAACATCAGCGACTTTTCGAGAATTGCATTAAAGACGGACGGATGGATATGGAAGGTTGCCGAAGTATCGTTTCCGACCACGACAAAGTATTCACCCGGAGTCGCCGGAGACAGCCCTGTGAAATCGGCACGGTAAAGTGCCTCCCTCTCGGTGCTGATGGAATCCTGCTTACCGAACTCGTAAACGCTTTCCAGAGAGTTGAAGGCGCCATTAATCCAGATATTCGGCTTAATGACACTACTGCTAATGAGGCTCAAGGAGCCGCTCCATGCCTCGGCGCCGCTATTCGCGTCAATCACCCGAAACTTGGTATCCGCAGGGTCCGCCACATAGGCGTACTTGTAGTCCTGCGGTCTATAGCCGCTCTGGTTCAGGCGAATCGGACGCCTTGCAAAGGCATTCAGCGAGTCCAAATAGCGGCGGCTATGCACCTTGTCGGTGCGGTCCAAATTGGGCAACCCGTCCGCCAGGGCAAAGTCCGCGGCGAACAGGGCAAGGAACAGAACAAACTTCAAGAACTTCATCATATCACTCAACAATGTATCGTCGCGACTTTTCGAGCCTTACTTCTTCGCTCTTCTGAAGCCGAACGTCTTGGTAAACGTATCGGTATCCTTGAGCGTTTCAGTCCTATACTTGGTCGCACCGTCGGCACTTTCTTCGGTCGAAGCCAGGTAGGGGCTCTTCGCCTCGGTATTGAACTTCGCGATGTAAGGACCGGTTCCAATCTTCTTGCCATCGGCGCTGGCCGGGTAATCTTCCGGGGCGCACCATTCCAGATACAAGGTCAAGGTGCTGCTTGCCGAAATGAAGTCCATCACGGCCGCCGAGGTAAACTTGTAGCTCATGTGGTTGACATAGGCACCCATGTTGCTAAAGATATCCAGCTCCAGCTTGATGTCGTAATTACGCTTCGCTTCGCCCAGGTCCGTACTGTCACGCACATCGGGCAGAGCCACTTCAATCATGAACACAGGACCTGCGTGCTTGTAGTCCTTGATCGGGGCACTGAAGACATCGTGCAGCTTATGTTCACCCGCAGCGATAACGACCGTTGCACCTTCCCTGTTGATACCGGTCAAGCGGAAGTTTTCGTTTGCAAGCGGTTCGAAGCCACCATAGTAGACTTCATCAAGCTTACGGCCCTTGGCAACACCTTCCGGAGTCGAGATCGTGAACTTGATCTTGGACACGGAACCAGTCACCGGCACCCACGGATTCTGGTCGCCAGCATACTGACCGGCAAGATCCTTGAAGTAGCTCATTTCGGCATCCGAAATCAGACGCACAGAGTCCGCAATCCAAATAGCTTCGTCATACTTGTGCCTAAAGCCAAGGCGTGCCGACGTCGAGCGAGAAGAATAGCTGAGCGAGAGGTTCGGATTCTGCAGAGGACTGAAGAAGGTTCCCTTCTTTCCTTCACGGTTACGTTCCACCACATAGGGGTGTCCCGGCATCGTATCCAGCGGTTCAGAGAACGTCAAGGTCACATAGTCCTTCGAGCCCTGGGCATCGTCACCCACGTCGTAGCCCTGCCACAGAGCGGACAGGATAATCGGAGGACACTTGTCGACCACAGGGTAATACTTGTCAAAGAAGCCGCCTTCGGGGCCAAGACGCGGAGTCACGTGTCCGTAACCGTCGTAAGGACCAACCGTAGAGCCCATCGCAAAGGTGTTCGAGGGAGTCATCTTGATCGTGATAATCGAGACCGTATCGGGGACCATCACCGTCACGACCGACGAATCCTCGGCCAGCACGTTTTCGGCATGTTCACCAAATTCCAGGGTATGCGTCCAGCTTTCCGGCAGGAAGCTGAGCATTTCGCCCTTCAGGCCCCATTCCACCACGAAGCTGTCGAGCATATCCTTGTCGCGGAGTTTCTTCGCAAACTTCATGTAGAGTTCGTCGGGATAGCCATCGCCTTCGAAGTCACGCATTTCGGCAAGGGTCACGGGCACCGGCTTCGGAGTTTCCACGATCTTCACCGTGTTACAGGTATTCGCAGGATCGAGCAGGTTCAGCGCCTTGTCCGAAACGGAATTCGGCTGCACGACCACCGTACCGCCAACCGGCAGCATCTGTCCGTCGGTATTTCCCGTAATCACGTAGAGCCAGCTCTTGCCATCGTTACTGGTCGTCGCCTTGCCCACCACATTGATTGCGGCACCCGTCACGCCGACCACTTGCAGGAACCAGTTGTTCAGCGAAGAAAGCAGCACCGGTTCGGTGAAGGCGACCATCAAGGTATCCTGTTCGGATTCATGGTTCGGGTTTTCAAGAATCGTCACGCTCAAGAGTTGCGGAAGGATGCCGTCGCCAATCGCCACGCGTTCGGCGTTCGTTGCCCCTTCGGCCTTCAGGTAAACCGTAGCCGTTCCCGACGGAGCCGCATTCGCCTTGATTCCAAGCGATGCAGGCAGGTCAAGTGTCACCACCGACTGGTTCAGCGCCGCAGCCTGATCCACCTTCAGGGTGACCGTATCGGACATACCCGGCAGGTATACGCGGATACTGTCGAAGCTGTAATCTGCCTCCAGTTCGTTCGTGAATTCAACGAGAAGCTTGTCGGCAACATTGTCGCAGTCGCTGTCCTGAGCCAGAACCTTCTGCGGTTCGGGGTACTTGGATTCCGCATAGAAGCTCTGCTTGGAAATATCTTCTTCATCGTCAGGGTCAACGTAGATTACCTGGATCGTATCGCCCGCAAAGAAGGAAATCTGATTGCCCAGACGGCCTTCCTTCGGAACGGACACTGCAGAAATCAAGGAGGAGCTCTTGAACGAACCCGGATTAGCGGCGTCTTCCACGAGCTTGACCTTCAGGGTATCCTGCTTCTTACCGTTGATGACAAGCACCTCGACCGGAGCGGAAGTTCCCGCCTTATCCTTGTCGGTCAAGAAGATGTTGAAGCGGGTGTTCGCCGGATCGGCAGGAGATGCCACCGGGTTGCCGTTTTCGTCCTTGATGGTCAGCGAAGACTGCGTCAGGTTACCACGGGTAAACTGCACGTAGTAGGTGCGGTTGATAAAGGCGCATCCACCATTTTCAGCACATTCGGCGCAGTCCGGATTGGCACCCGCAAAGATCGTGAGGTCAATCTTGTTGCTACCGATCTTCATCTTGACAGGAATATTCAGCGTCCAGAGGCCCGTAGAGTCAATCTCTCCGCCGCCGCTCGTGACGTTGTAATGGGCGATCACTTCGCTGTCCTTGGAGATCAGGAAGATTTCGTCACCGATTCTGTTGATAATCGTCTCGATTTCAGTACCATTCGCCCAGATACGAGTAATGTAGCCCTGTTCAGATACGTGGGCATAACCCCTTACGTACACCGTGCTGCTCGTCTGGTCGATTTCCACATAGGAACCGTCGGACACATTGAACGGAGCATCCAAGGTCACATCCATTTCGTAATGAGCCTTCTTGGTCGTCATTTCCTGGTAGGACGGGCTGTAACCCCAGATAAATTCATCCTTGCGGTAAACGACGATGTAGGGGTTGATGGGAACTTCGTTATCGACGTCACCATAGTCCTTGTCTTCGAAAGGCATACCTTCGTAATCTGCACCATCGACCAGGAACTCATGCGGAGACCAGGACCAGTCACCCGTTGTCTTGGTCATGCGCTTCTTGGCAAGCGTACGCAAGGTTTCGCAAGTCTGGTAACCATCGTTCGAAAGACCCGACGAGAAACCAAAGTCAAGACGCACACGAGACGAAGACTTGATCGTCGTCGATCCCAGCGGAACAGGGAAATAGTAGGAGTATTTACCGGTCGATGCATCGTAGGTATCGTCCAGACGCTGGGGCAATGCGTGACGCATCAAGTAACGGATTTCATCACCCGTTTCGCAAGGCTTGTTGAAGCCCGCTTCGTCGTATGCCTGACAAATATCGATGTCGATCAAGGTGGCGCACTTTTCGACTTCTTCAGGCTTTGCGGTAAAGTACATACGCAAGGTCAAGCTATCGAAGGCTCGCGCCTCATTATTGTAGATATTCAAGTCGAGGAAGTCCAGTCCGCCAAATTCATACTGGTAAGCACGCACGCTAAAGTCGTACCAGCCCACCGGCGTGGTAAACTTGAGCATTTCGCCCGTCTTTTCGTTGGTATTCGCAAACTGGCCATTACTTTCGACCATGTAGTAGTAAGTCGTCTTTTCCTTAAGTCCGCCAATCTTTACGTAGTGGAACTTGACAGGAATACCGGAAACATCCGCGTTGCCCGCGCCGCTATTGAAGGCATATTCAGCAGCAGTTGCATGGGGAACCGTATCCCAGTACACCTTGGATTCGTATTCACCGTTCGGCGTGTACCACATAATTTCGGCGCTGTCGCCGAACATGTTACAAACCGTCGGGTTCATGATCTGCGCACTTTCCACCGTATTGAGCGTCGTAAAGCTATACGGCGTTTCCGTAGAATCGACCATGTACTTGAACGTAAAGTTATCCGGATTGTAGGCATTCAGACCTGCAGCAAAGAAGTAGTAGGTCGTACCGTTCTGAAGTCCGCGCAAGATAATTTCGTGCTGCACGCCCGCAGTCGTGTCATCCGGGAAGGCCGCCGTATTCAACGAGGCCTCGTCGGTACCGTAATAAAGCCTTGCCGTTCCACGAGTCGTAAGCTTCACCATCACAATTGCGGAGTCCATGCTCACATGGCGGATTTCCACAGTCACACCCGGAGCGGCGGTACGGTCGAACTTGGCAGCGGCAAGCATACCCGAGCTCACGATCGTAGCAGCGGCATCGATACAGGTTTCGGACAGGTGATAGTCTTCCCAGCTCTTGTTGTCGGGAACCCAGGAATTGGTCGTACCCGGAGTCACGCCACCGAAAAGGGCGCCCACCGGCGGATTGTACTTATAGTTTGCACCCGGCATGTTCTTGCCTTCGGGGTTTGCGGCACGATGGTGCGGGTGGGCATCGTTCTTGTCGCCAATACCCAGAATAAAGGACACATCCCACGGGTTCACGCCCAGCATATAGTTCAACTGGTTGATAGCCAGCTGATGCATTTCATCGGCCTTCCAGTCGGGAGTACCCATGATCGGAAGAACGATTCCCTGCTTTTCGATATCCCTCGCCACATCGGCGTATGCAAGGACTTCAAAGATGTTGCCGGCCTGGTAACGGTTGTAAATCCAGGTCTGGTCCGTCATCATGGTGTACCAGGTGGGGTCATACTGCAGGGCGCCTCTCAGCTTCCAAGCCGGGCCCTGGTTGTTGGGAATGCCCGGCAGCGCAATGGAGCCGGTTCCGTTTCCAGACATGTCTTCCAAGTTCAGGATCATGCTCGTAATACAGTCTTCCACCGCATTCAGCCATTCAGTTTCGGTAAGACCATATTCCGTGGTCGCCTTCGTCTTGTCAGCCAAAATCAACTTATAGAGGGCGTAGGTCGCATAGGCATAGGAGTTTGCCCAGCTCGTGTTTTTCACGTTCTTCAAGAAGCCCTTGTCGTTGGTCACAAACCAACCGCCCGCAAAGGCGCCTGCACCGTCCATGTATTCCTGCCCGGCCACCAGGTTCTTGGTGCGGATCATGTCGTCAGCATATTCCTTCTTGCCGGTCGCATAGAGAAGTGCCACAGACGCAAGAGCCAGGTCATCGTAGAATTCATTGTTGCCGTTGTAAGCCGGAGAAGACCAACCGGCAGCCTTGGTATTGTTCACAAAAGGCTTGCCACCATCGTAGCTGGACTTACCCTGGGCCAGGGACTTCGCAAAGTCGTACATCTTTTCGGCAACCATCAAGCAGCTGTCCGCAAAGGGCTTGTCGTATTCAGCATACATCTTGCCCAAAATCGCAAGGCCAGCAGCCGTTTCGCCACCAATATTCGCACCGATTTCGCCAAGGCGAACCGTTCTTGTCGCCGGACCGCCACGGTCTGTCGCCGCAGCCGAGTTATCCACAGGAAGCTTATCCTGATTTTCAGGCCTACCCCACCAGCCGTGGTCAGCACCGAAATTACCAACGGACAAGGCCATATCGTCAATCACGCCCTTCGCACGCACATAGGCACGCAGCACAAAGTCTGCACCGTGCTTTGCTTCGCGCAACATGTCCGGGATACCGTCGGTATTCACCGTCTCGCCGTGGTTAAAGGCATAGTTGTCTTCGTCAGCATCAGGATTCGTTGCAGCAAGAACCGCAGCCACCATAAAGGCATACATCTGCGTCTGGGATTCCTTCAGGTGGTCACCGCAGTCATAGTAACCGCCTTCCAAAGTTCCCGCAAGTGAAGCGTCATAACTGCCGCGAACATCATCAGAGCCTGTCACTACCGGACCGGCACCGTCCAAGGTATGGCTTGCCGGATGGAACCAGGAATCACCGTTACCACTGCGGTTGATGCCGTAGAACTTGAGGGCGGCGCTACGCACCATGGAATACACCTTCTCGCTCACGATAAAGGTGCTCGAGATATCGTTCCCGACCTTGATACGCAAACGGGTGTCCGTCGGGACATTGCCCGGAATATGACCGATCTGGATAATGCCGGACTGCCCCGTGATGTCGAGCTGGTAACGCTTCTGGTCGTTAGTAGCCGCATTGGTACCGGCGATAATCGTCCAGTCCGAAGAAGTCTGCACGCCACTACTGGTAAGCGTACCCGTCACCGCAGGGCTCAAGGAATTACCGTCGACATCAACCACTTCGAAAGTGGTCGCCGTACCCACATAGTAGAACTGCTTTTCAGGGTCGCTCGGCAAGTAACCGGCCTGGTTGATACGGATCGGCGACATGCGGTAGTTAATCGCATCGAGATAAGCCTGGTTCAGGGTATCGGGAATCAGTGCGTTCGGCACATAAGAAGCCGGGGTGCGGTTCTTCGGCACCATGTTGTGCTTCTTGGTGACAGTCGTGTCGTAATGATCAAATACAGTCGTATCCCAGGTGAGGGGCCACACCGGACGAATCAGGTCATAAGGCGTGGGCTGCTCCTGACCCGCTGCCGCCATAACGGATACGGCAGACATCGCGACAAACATCGCAGCGACAAGACTCTTTTTAATAGGCACAAAAGCCTCCTTTTATATACAACTAAATGGCGGATGCACAAACACCCGTTAAGCAAACGCCCAAATACACATTCTAAAAATAGATTTATTAGCCTAAAAACGGACTATGCCAAATCAGAAAATGTTCGCATTTTGCTCTCAAAAAAGGCAAAAAAAATTGATTTGGAACACGCAGTTTCGTATAAAAGTTTTTAGTAAGAAATTTACAGAATAAGGTTCAAAAAAGTTTACAGAATGGCGGTAAAAAGGAGATCCCGACACAGGGTCGGGATGACATTAAGTGTGAAAAAAACGCCAGACAGTCCGGCATGACATTTAGCGCAACAAAAAAAGGCCGACACCCGTAGGCATCGACCTCTAAAAATCTGTGGATTTTAAACCGTTAGATTAGTCCTTGCCGGTGAAGATAATCACGAGCACGGATGCCACGAAGGCGGCAGACACGATCAGGAATTCCCACGGGTTTTCCATGATGGTGGACTTTGCAGAACCGGCGGAGCTGTTTTCGAGAGCAGCCTGTTCTTCGGCCTTGGCCTTAGCTTCAGCTTCGGCAGCCTTCTTTTCTTCTTCGGCCTTGGCGAGAGCGGCGGAGTCAACCGGAGCTTCTTCAGCCTTTGCTTCGAGCACTTCGGCCTTGGCAGTATCGGCAGGAGCAGTAGTATCGGCGGCGGCTACGGCTTCAGCAGGAGCGGCGGCAGAGTCGGCCGGGGCTGCGGCAGCGGTAGAATCGGTTGCAGCCGGGGCAGCGGCTTCGGCCTTCGGGGCTTCAGCAGGAGCGGCAGCAGAATCAGTAGCGGCAGGTGCGGCAGCGGCTTCAGCCTTCGGGGCTTCGGCAGGAGCAGCGGCCGGAGCGGCTTCAGCAGCCTTCGGAGCTTCGGCGGCGGGCTGAGCAGCAGGGGCTGCAGCGGGAGCCGGTGCGGCAGCTTCAGCCTTCGGGGCTTCAGCAGCGGGCTTTGCAGCTTCGGCAGCGGGAGCGGCCTTTGCGGCAGGAGCGGCGGCAGTCTTGGCAGCCGGGGCCGCGAAAACAACAGCAGAGGCAAGCATAGATGCGAGCATGAGATTCTTGATCTTCATAGTATTCCTCACTAGATTTAAACTTTTACGATGTAAAAAATAGTACAAATCACGCGTTTTTGTTCAAAAAAATTCAAAAAAAATTCAAATTATCGGCTTTTTTGGTTATTTCGTCGCGTTTTCGCAAAAATAAGCACTATTTATCAACAAAAGCACGCCCCTTTTGGACAAGGGACGGGAGACTGGGGTCGAAAGAAATTAAATTTAGGGTCAAAAGACACAAGGTCATCCTGGAGCGTAGCGACGGGATCCAGTATTGGATTCCCTCCCTTCGGTCGAGAATGACTGCAGAGGTAAAAGCCTCAAACCAGCAAACACTAACCACCAACCACTAGAAAAATATGGCATTCAAATACGAAGCTACCGTCCAGCACGGTGAAGATACAACCGAATACGTAAGTCTCGGCAAGGAAGGCGTTTCCGTCGCCGAATTCGAAGGCAAGAAGATTCTCAAGGTTTCCAAGGAAGCCCTGACGAAGATCGCCCAGGCCGCTTTCGAAGAAGTTGAATTCTGCCTCCGTCCGGCCCACACAGCCAAGGTCGCCAAGATTCTCCAGGACCCGGAAGCTTCGGACAACGACAAGTTTGTCGCCCTCACCATGCTCAAGAACGCCTGCGTTGCCGCCAAGGGCATCCTGCCGTTCTGCCAGGACACCGGTACGGCAATCTGCGTTGCCCACAAGGGCCAGCAGGTGTGGACCGGCTTCGATGACGCCGAAGCCATTTCGGAAGGCGTCTATAACGCCTACACCACGAAGAACCTGCGCTACAGCCAGATTGCTCCCTTGACCATGTACGAAGAAAAGAACACCGGATGCAACCTCCCGGCTCAGATCGACATCCACGCCGAAGAAGGTGCCGAAATGAAGTTCTTGTTCGTCGCCAAGGGCGGTGGCTCTGCCAACAAGACTTACTACTGGCCCATGACCAAGGCACTCCTCAACGCGAAGTCCTTGGAAAAGTTCCTTGCCGAAAAGGTGAAGACTCTCGGTACAGCCGCTTGCCCTCCGTACCACCTCGCCATCGTGATTGGCGGTACCTCTGCCGAAATGAACACGCACATGGTGAAGCTCGCTAGCTGCGGCTACCTCGACGATATTCCGACGAGCGGTTCCGAAGGCGGCCGTATTTTCCGTGACCTCGAAATGGAAGAAAAGGTCTTGCACATCTGCCAGAAGACGGGCATTGGCGCTCAGTTCGGCGGCAAGTACCTGGTGCACGACGTTCGCGTAATTCGCGCTCCGCGTCATGCAGCAAGCTGCCCGGTTTCTATCGGCGTTAGCTGCTCTGCTGACCGCAACATCAAGGCAAAGATTGACGAAAACGGCCTCTGGCTCGAAAAGATGGAACACCATCCGGAAAACTACATTCCGGCAGGCAACGCCGTGAACCTCGCTCCGGCTATTGAAATTGACCTCGACCGTCCGATGAAGGAAGTGCTCGCCGACCTCACCAAGTATCCGGTGAAAACGCGCCTCTCCCTCAAGGGCACGATGATTGTGGCTCGCGATATGGCCCACGCGAAGATTGCTGAAATCTTCGACAAGCAGGAACGCGGTGAAGAACTCTCGGACGAAGAAAAGACCGTGCTCAAGGTTGTTTCTGACCACCCGATTTACTACGCTGGCCCGGCAAAGACTCCGGCAGGCATGCCGACAGGTAGCTTTGGCCCGACAACGGCAAACCGCATGGACCCGTACGTGATGCGCTTCCAGAGCAAGGGTGCTTCGATGATCATGGTCGCTAAGGGCAACCGCAGCCAGGACGTGACCGACGCCTGCAAGAAGTACGGTGGATTCTTCCTCGGCTCCATCGGCGGTCCGGCAGCCATCCTCGCTGAACAGAACATTCTGTCCAACGACATCGTGGCCTTCCCGGAACTCGGCATGGAAGCCATCCGCAAGATCACGATTAAGGACTTCCCGGCATTCATCTTGGTCGATGACAAGGGCAACAACTTCTTTGAAGGTTTGATCTAGTAATTAAATTACTTTATCGGTAACAACTTTCCATTCCCCTGGTTGCAAGTCACCCAGGGGAATTTTTCCTATTTGCACACGGACAAGGCGAAGTGTCGGGAAACCCACCGCCGCCGTCATGTGGCGGACCTGACGGTTCTTACCTTCGATAAGGGTGAGGCGTACCCAGCTCGTGGGGATGTTTGCACGGAAACGCACCGGCGGATTACGGTCCCAAATCCATTCCGGGGCCTCGACGATTTCTGCCTTGCAGGGTTTGGTATGGTAACCCTTGATGTCTACGCCTTTGGAAAGCTTTCGAACAGCCTCTTCGGTAATTTGTCCATCAACCTGTGCCAAGTAGGTACGCGGATGTTCGAACTTCGGGTCCAACAGTTTCTTGATAAGCTTGCCGTTGTCCGTCAGCAGAAGCGCCCCTTCGCTGTCATGGTCCAAGCGTCCTGCCGCATAAACTCCCGGCGGAAAGCCGAAGGTATCGAGCGCTGCATGGCCCGACTCCGGCGTAAACTGGCTCAAGACACCAAAAGGTTTGTTAAACAAGATAACCGTGGACATCGGGAATAAAGGTAGAAATTTCTATATTTTTTCACATGAAGATTCTTGTTACAGGTGCAGCAGGTTTTATCGGGTCCAAGCTCATGTTCATGCTCGCGGAACGCGGCGACGAAGTGGTTGGCCTCGACAACATCAACGACTATTACGATGTTCGCCTCAAGTACGGCCGCCTCCGCGAAGGCGGCATCGAGCAGCCCGGCGACAACTTCGCCTACGGCGTCATGGTCCAAAGCACCAAGTACAAGAACTGCCGATTCGTGAAGATGGGCATCGATGACAAGGAACCTTTAGACAAGCTCTTCGCCGAAGAAAAGTTCGACAAGGTCGTGAACCTCGCCGCACAGGCGGGCGTGCGCTACTCCATCACGAATCCGTACGCTTACCTGCAAAGCAACCTGGTCGGATTCCTGAACATTCTGGAAGCATGTCGTCATAACGAAGTCAAGTACCTCGTATTTGCCTCGTCGAGTTCCGTGTATGGTCTCAACAGCAAGGTGCCCTACAGCGAAGACGACAAGGTTGACAATCCGGTGAGCCTGTACGCCGCCAGCAAGAAGAGCAACGAGCTCATGGCGCACAGCTACAGCAAACTCTACAACCTGCCCGTCGCGGGTCTACGGTTCTTCACCGTATACGGTCCGTGGGGACGTCCCGACATGTCGCCCATGCTCTTTGCCCGCGCTATTTCCAAGGGCGAACCTATCAAGGTATTCAACAACGGCGACATGATCCGCGACTTTACCTACATTGACGACATCGCCGAAGGCACCATCCACACATTGGACCATGTGCCCGATGCGGCCCAGTGCCCGAACAGCGTGCCCTACAAGATTTACAACATCGGTTGCAGCCATCCGGTAAAGCTCATGGACTTTATCGCCGAAATCGAGAACGCATACGGCGAACCCGCCAAGAAGAATTTCTTGCCCATGCAGCCCGGTGACGTGTACCAGACCAACGCCGACACCACCAAGCTCGAGACCGAATGTGGCTACAAGCCGCACTGGAGCCTGCACGACGGCATCGGTGAATTCATGAAGTGGTACAAGAGCGACAAGAACCCGCTCAAGTAATTTTTTTCAACCATCATTTTTGGATATGTTCAAAGCGACTCTAAAGAAGCTGTTCCTTGGCGGCATTCGTCAACTCCGCCCCGTTCATTACCTTGCCCTCGCCCTGATTCTCGGACTTGGAATATTCAACGCCGTAACAGGGGCGATGCCCTATATCAACCAACACCGCTACGAACGCGGGATTGAAAAGGCTTTCAACAAATGGTGGGAAAACGAAGGTGCCGAACAATTCAAGTCGGTCGGGTTGGAACCCACCGAAAAAATCCGCAACGAGGAATTCGAACAGTTCCGCGCAAGGGCTCTCGCCCAGAAGCCCTCCTACATCGTGGAAGACCGCATCGAAATTATGAAAAAGGATTTCCGCGAATGGTGGGAAATCAAGGGCGGCAAGGAAGCTTTCGCCGAAGAACACAAGCGCTACCCTAACGAATCGGATTTCCGTCGCGAACAGACGAAATGGATTAACAACTACACGGACAAGTTCACCCGCTACAATATGGCATTTGTACCCAAGAGGGAACAATACGGAAACCTGCTTACCAGCTGGATGCTTTTTCCGAGCGTATGGAGCTATCTGGTTTTTGCCGTATTCTTTATCTTCGCCACGGTTCAACTGGAAAAGCGCTGGCAATGGTACATCTTGTGGGGAATCGTAGTCGGTTTAGCCCTATGCGGTGGGATTTTCGTATCGATCCTTACGGGAACAAGCTTCTTCGATCACTATGACGGCGAACGCTACATGGGAATGAGCCTCGCCCTCGTCTTCTTACTCGGAGCAACCGCATTCGCCCCTCGCAAGGACATGGTTTCGACGATTACTTCTGCGGTTTGCTTTACGGGACTTATCTTGGACATGGCCATCAACTGGTTTGTGAATCCGGGGATTTTCGGTGCTGTCACGATTCTTTCGCCCGTTCTGTTCGGAGCAGGAGCTTTCGCCGGAACAAAGATCGAGACCCGCCGCAAAAACAAGCGAGAACTCAAACTGGACGCCCTCAACGAACGAGCACGTCGCGTCGCGAGCCGTAACCCGATGGCAGAAATGAAGGCGAAAACCCGCGCCACCATCGAGGCCGGATTTGCAAGCGCCAAGCTCGGACAGTTCGACCAGGCTCAGCGTCAGCTGACCCAGGCGATGACCCAACTTTTGCAGGAACACCCTGTCGACGGGGAACTCGTAAAATCACTTGCCGAACGGATGACCAGCCCGACTCTCTACATTGAAATCATGAGCAACCAATGGCTGGAATGGGGCGAAATCGCCAAGGCGAAGAACTCCCCCGAAGCGGCCATCCTGCTTTTGAAGAAAGGCCTTTCCCGCGAGAAGGACAAGAACTTCGCTCGCCGCGCTCTCTACGTTCTGGGAGAGACCTGCATTACGAATAAAATAGAAATTGAAGACGGTGTCAAGCGTCTTCAAAAAGTAATCGAGATGAACGGCAACGACATGATTGCCAAGCAGGCTCAGAAAATATTAGATAGTATAGGAAAATAATGGAATCCCTCCCCTATCGTGCTACGCACTCCAGGGTCGAGAATGACTATACTACTGTATGTAGCGGCGCTTGAGGGCGCCGTTTTTCGTATATTCCACGACAATGACGCGGGCGGCAGGCATCTTTGCCGGCTTATGTTCGCCAGCAAACAAAGGACGGCCCTGCATATCGAAGATGCGGTAGAAGCCCGTTTCGGCTTCAGTTGACAGGTTTATGCGTTGCGCAATCGAAGTCGTTCCGCTGCTGGATTCAATAACTTCGCCCGAAGAAGACTCCAGTTCAGTACTCGAAGATGATTCGGGAGCATTCGGGTCTGCAACCACGATGCGGCCGCTCTTGACAAAGGTGGAATCGTTGTTGGTCGCCGTGACGGTGAAGGCATATTCGCCAGCCGCAGTGGGAGTGCCGCTGATAGAAATCTTGCGGTTTTCCTTATCGATGCTAGTCGTAACACCTGCCGGGAAGCCTTGGGGCACGACCGTCTCGGCGCCGCTCCAGGTGTAGCAGAAATCCACAATCGGTTCACCCAGATTGATGCTCTGGCTGCTGGAACCGGCTCCGCACTTCACGACCTCGGGATAAGCAGTCCCTTCGACAGAGAAGGTCACGAACGCGGACATCTGCGAAAGACCCGAATTGTCTGTCACCACGGCAACCGCGGAATACACGCCCGGTTCAAGCCCGCTTGCATTCACCTGGTAGGGTGCGGCAGTTGCAGAACCGACCAGCGTGTTGCCCACGTAGAAGGCGACACTCTTCACGGAACCATCGCTATCCTTCGCGTCGGCCTTCAAGGTCACCGTTGCACCGGCTTCAAATTTCGCCCCCATTGCGGGAGCAGAGAGAGAAACGCTAGCCGCCTTGTTGCTCAGTCCTAAAGCCTGGTTGTATTCGGGCATCTTGCCGTAGCGGCCACCCACGCCCACAAGTTTCGGGAGATCGGTAGGAAGGCTTGAATTGCTGCGTAGTTCGTAAGAATAAGAAGGCGTAAAGACATTGTCATTGAACGCCGACGCCTGAGATGTTCCATTGTTGTTATAGGGGGTGGAGCTCTTTGCTCCGGTGACCGTCGTATTCTTGAACTTGATCAAGGAATAGGCATCCTTTCCGGCCACCTGAATTTGCGGATTTTTCACATAGTTGTTTTCGTAAAGGACTTGCGTCTTCTTGTCGCTTTTCCCGGAGGCATCAATCACATGCCAGTGGTTGTAATCCACATAGGAATTGTAGATGTGGACCATCGAGGCGTAGGAACCATCCGCCTCGCTCGTCACCTTGGGAACGCGTCCGAAAGAATTGTGCCAATAGACATTCGCAAAAGTCAGTTGCGCCGTTTCAACCAGGTGCATATACGGATCGTAATAGTAGCAGTTGTACTCGTTGCTGCCATCATAGTCTAGATACGAAACGGTGATGCCCTTGACATATTCCAAGTCCATGCCATCGCTAATCCACTTGTAGCTGATGTGGTCGAACCACATATTTTCAACTTCCTTGCCGCCGCTGCCGCTCACTTCGAGACCATCGCCCCCCTCAATAAGGTGCGGGTTCACATCGTAAAGGGCCAAGTTGCGATAAATGTTGTTCTTGGCACCTTCGTAGGAACGGTTTGACCACGAAACACCGCGCATATTTGCGCCACGGCCCATACCCACGAGGCTCTTGTTGCCCTTGGTCGTAATCCAGTTGCTCCAACTCTTGATTTCACCCGCAGACACCATCGTGGTCTGTTCGCTAAGGCCGGAACAGCTGTTCTGCGTAAAGCTGATACGGTAAAAGGTGTTGTTGGAATTGACAGTGTTGCCACAGGAAGACTTGCACCAAGTCCATCCCGAATTGGCGGCAGATGTGGCCGCATCTACGAACTTTCTGAAGTCGTAAGTACCTTCGGGCACAAGGATTGTCACCGCATCGTTACTCTGCATATGCTTACGAATAGTGGCGGTATCGCTCGCGATGACGATGTTACCCGCATCGCCGCCAGTGGTATTGGCTCCGAAACCTTCGGCCTTCACGTTGAACGTGAAAAGCAATACGGCCGTCGGGTCGGTTTCCGCGCCGCTCCAAATCCACTTGGCCTGCGTATTCGCGGCAAATCCCGTAAGGGCAGCCCCGCTCGGGAGCTTGTTGCTCGCATAGTTCAGGGTCGTCGCTCCACCCCACTGGCTAAGGTCACGACCCTTGTTCTTCCAGGAGTTGTTGCTTACCACGGGTTTCGATTTCCAGCCGCTGCCGGAATAGTAGGACTTGTCGAGGTCATCAATCTGCACCATGACACCGGGAGCACCCTGGCCGTTCACGCCCACGACCGAAATCGCGTTCTCGCCGGGAAGGAAGGTCATCGGCACAAAGCGCACGCGGCCCGCCTGGTTATCCTCGGCAAGGAGCGCACCGTTATGGTAGAGCCTGTAGCCGCCATCGGCCACAATCCAGATACCCGGACCCTCGCCCGCATTGTAGGTAGCCGCAACCAGCTGCGAACCAACCTTGTCACCACCACCGTAGGCGGCATCCGTCGGCAGACTCACCACTTCGCTCACCGGAACAGCGGCCTGCACTGCAGAAATTCCTAAAATCGAGACAACGCCCGACAAGGCGATGTTACCAAACTTTTTTCCCATCATTTTCATATCTGTACACCTTTTTTTATACCTATAATCTATATTCCGTCGCTCCCTTTTCAAAGCATTTTTTGATATTCATCACATTTTGCGTTGTTTCTGGACAACGGGAAAACATCAAAGGCATACCCACAAGCAGACATTTTTCTTACATTTAGGGCATGGCCGAAACGAAACCGACAAAGAAAATCTTCGAGTACCTGGACTACCGGGAATTCTTGAAAGATTACTACAACGCAAAGAAAGAGGCGAACCCCGCCTTTTCGCTCCGCGTGTTTTCGGACAGGATCGGTTTCAAGGCGAAGGATTTTATCAGCCGCGTGATGAACGGCGACAAGAATCTGTCTAACCAGAGCATTCCAAAGGTCGCCTCGGGGCTGCGCCTCGGCAAACACGAAACGGAATTCTTCGTCGCGCTCGTCAAGTTCAACCAGGCCGAAACCACCGAAGAAAGGAACACCGCTTTCGAAGAAATGCAGACAACGCTTAAGGTTGTCCGTTTCGCCGAAAAGCAGCACCTGCTCGGGCACGCCCAGTACATGGTGTATTCGGATTGGCGGCACCTTACCGTCCGTAGTCTTATCGGACTATTCGGTTTTGACGGCGACTTCGAAGCGCTCGCCAAGCAGGTGCATCCGCATATCACCGCCGACGAGGCGAAAAAATCGGTAAAGTTGCTTGAAGAATGCCAGCTGATCAAGAAAGACGAAAGCGGCAAATACGTTCTGACAGAAAGTGCCATTACGACCGGCGACCGCACCTCTAAACTCGCTCTCCGCGGCTACCACCAGCAATGCCTCAAGCTTGCCGCCGACTCCATCGACCGCGACCCTCCGGGCACGCGCCACATTTCGGGACTCACGCTCGGCATCAGCCAAGAAGGCTACGAACGCATCGTAGAACGCATCAACGCCTTCCGCAAAGAAATTGCGCTCCTCGCCGAAGAAGACGAAGGGAGCGATAAAGTTTTCCAGCTAGAATTCGCACTATTCCCCGTCGGCGGGAAATAAACCGCCTCCTGCTCTTCGCAAATATGCAGGGGCATTCACTTCTATTCCTTAAATTCTTTTCACGGCAATAATCTTATTGCCTACGGTCAGCCGCACGATATACTTTCCGCGGCTGAATTTTCCGATTTCAAGAGTCGTTGAATTTTCGGAGAATTTTTCCGACTGAAGCAGATGTCCCTGCAAGTCGAACAGTTGCAAACCCTTGAGGCCAGAAATTTCCGTCTGCACGTGGAGCAGGCCACCCTCAAGAACCATCTGAACTTGCGGCACAGCGCCGACATTCGCGGCAATGCCCACCGTTTCAGACGAGCTGGATTCCGGCGCTTCGCTCGACGAAGAAATTTCTGCAGAACTGGAAGAAGATTCTTCGCTGCTGGAGCTTTCGTCTTCCTGTGTAGAATCTTCGGGGCATTCCTCTAACGACAAGTCCGGCGAAGTCGTAAAGCAAACCCTTCTTTCGCCATCGAAAACGAAGTTATAGACACCCGGCACGGCAGGAACGCCATCCTTATTCACGTAAAGAAAATCCACATAGTAGCCACCCGCCTCAAGCACCTTGTTCAACGCAATACGCTGGTGACTTATATCGCCATTTATATTGTTCTTGGTTTCATACAGGCTCTTGTTATAATCAATATACCACACATAGACACCGTTCCGGGGGGCAGTCATACGCGTGTCCACATACGCATCATATTTTTCAGCGGGGCGATATTCGATGATGTAGTATTCGTTGTTAAAGTTCGGATTCGTGATGGAATACGCCTGCATCTTGCTCAATTTTTTCAGGGAATAGACCTTGCCTTCTTCCAATTCCTGCAAGGTCAACCACCCAACCGCTTCTTTTTCGAAGGCAGAATAACCCATCGGGACATTGCCCGCATTATTGTAGGTTCCGTTGTACATTCCCTGCGACATAAGATCAAAATAGCCAGGACCGTTAATTTGCGAGCCATCCGCCGCCTTAGCATAATGATCACCTAGTCCCATCACATGGCTGAACTCATGCACGTTCGTTCCCGTCGTGTTGATGATCTTATTCTTCGATCCGTCAAGAAATTGCGGGGCAAACACATACCTATCAAAGTTGACTCCCCCAGCCTTGTAGCTTTTCGACCAGCCCGAAACGGAGCCGTTTAGATACATCTGACTCATATGTGACCAAAAGATTTTTTCACTCAACGAAATAACGTCCTCTTCCATTCCGGGATAAAGGAAAAAGAAACCGTCGACATTCTTGCCGCTAGAACAATACTTTAGGGCATTTTCCTGGAAATCACTGCGTTCGCCCAACTTGTCCAGAACCGTTGCCATAAACGCGCCCTCTTGATAGGAATTCCCAGAACCAAAGCTTTCGATCGACACATCGATCTCAACGGGGTAAACATCAAAATGCGGGTTAAAGAGACTATCAGAAACGAACAGGAAATAGTCGCGGATGCTACCGAAGTAGCCGTCCTCGCTGTATCCATTCCTATTGAAGTAATTGTAGAACCTTGTCGAATCACCATATGGCTTATCGGATGTTCCGACCAGTATCACCGGGAACCAGCGTTCCCCCGTCGTCCACGCTAGCGGTTCTGGGCGGTACCTTACGGCAACTTCGCCATCCTGGTTATAGGCCATCAGCGGAGCATGGACGAAAGAATTCGATATCAGTGAGCCATCTTCGGGAAAGGGGGTCTCATTTATTTCACGGTGATTTGTGCGAGCGGTTTTCTGATCAATCGTTTTCAAAAAAGCTTTTTCTTCGTCAGTGCGGTCAACCGCATTTTTCGCCACGATTTCGGATTCCAGACCATCCTCACCCACATAGACGTAGTTTCCGTCTCGGTTCACATCCACAAGGAAACCATCATTGGTCTCGGCAAAATGGTAGTATTCGTCGCCGAATTCCTGAATAGAGACCGAAGAACCGTCCTTATTGAGGACAGTCCTAATACCAGCCTCCGCCGGACGCGCAAACGTTTGCGAGGCAAGCACACAAAGCAGCGCTGCGACAAGAAGCCCCATCCGGGACATATTCAATTCAAGTTTCGACTTTTTCATGGGCTATTCTTAAAGATAGCCCTTTTTCAAGAGAAACGGCGCGTTTGGACCAGTAAAAATGTGTTATCATCGTGCAAAAAACACCAAAAATGAGACCGAAATCACACAACGGAACGAATGTTCTCATTATTTCAACAGTTTTTCCTGAATGTTCTCAAAAAATTTCGCATATTCAGGGATTTTTTGTTATATTAAGCAGAGAATAGAAAGAACAACAATGAATCCGTATTTAGACATATACCAGTTTACGCACTTCCGCAAGTTCCTGGAAGAATACCAAGCGGCCCGCGCCAACGCGGAGCCCCATTTTACCCGTACCGAAATTTGCAACCTGCTGGGTCTCGAGAAAAGCCGCAGCTACTTTGCCGACGTTCTCAGGGGAAAGAAGGTCAGCCCTCGCATGGTGCAGAAGTTCATCGAGATTCTGGAGCTTGACAAGAAAGAGGCCAAGTATTTCGAGACACTGGTAGAACTGGACCAGGCAAAAAGCGACGCCGCACGCAACGCGGCCATGCAGGAAGTCCTGAAGCTGCACCCGAATCCGCAGCATATCCTAAACGAGGACGCCTACGAATATTATAGCCACTGGTACAACAGCGCCCTTTTTGCAATCCTTGACGCGATGGACGTTACTGACGATATGGCTCCGGTGCAAAAGCGAATTTTTCCGAAGGTGCCGCTTGGCAAACTGAAGGATTCCCTCGCCCTCCTGGAACGCCTCGGACTTGCACGCAAGAACGAGAACGGATTCTGGAAACCCACCAAGGAAAGCATCAGTAGCGGACCGTACAACAACGCAGACCTGATCAAGCAATACCAGCTGCAATGCTTTGAACTTTCGAAACAGGCCCTAATGACGCCGCCCAAGCAGCCGACCGTCATGAGTACGCTCACCTTCAGCATTTCGAGCGAAGCGTACAAGAAGCTCGAAGCCGAGCTGCAGGAATTCAAGGCGAAGGCACGCCGCATTATCGGCGAAGACAAGGAACAAGCCGACGGCGTTTACCAGATGAACATTCACCTGTTCTCAAATTTGGAGTAGATTATGACGGGACGAGAAACAGCAAAATTTGTAACGCTCGCCTTGCTCATGGCGACTCTTTTTTCCGCATGCAGCGACAAGGATTCCATGGCAGGTGTCCTCACCGAGACCGAATCGGGACAGACCGCATCGACAGATACCCTCAGCGGGCATATTCACAATTACGACTATTCCTCTGACGAAAGCGATTATTCACAAGCCCGCATTTTCCTCACCAAGGTCGTCAACGGCCGCACTCTCGTCGTAGATTCCACCACCACAGACGACAACGGCGATTTCACTTTCGTAAGCGCTCCTACCGACGCCTACAGCATCGTTGCAAACTTGGAACATAACGATACCACCTGGGCAGGAATGACGCGCCTGACGCCGGAAAACAAATACAATTCCATCGCCATCGGTCCGGCAGGGACCATTCTGCTATCGCCCCGTTACAACGGACTTTCCGTCGGTGACACGCTCTGCATCACCGGAACACTTTCGTGCGCCGCCATCACTGAAGAAAACAAAGACGAGGAATACATCACCATCACCGGAATTCCCGCCAATCACGACGGATACACCTACACCACGATTACACAAATTGAAATTGCCAACGAAAGCGGAGTAAAGAGCATCCCCGTCGAATGGGAACTGTACTCCGAAGGCACACTCGTCGTGAAGGACAGCGTCCTCGCAAAGGTCTTCGGCGAAGAAGTCATTTCGCTCCCCGAGATGAACGAGATGGACTCCCTTGAAGACAAGACACTCGACTCCCTGATTGTCCCGATATTCTTCAACACCGAGCGCACCGTAAGCTACACTCACGACGACGGATTCATGGGTCCGGACGGTTCCCTGCTGCCGTGGGCAAACGCATACGAGCACTCCATCGACACCTCACGGTTCGTAGACAACATCAAGAGTGTGTTTTTCGTGACGGTTCCCAGCATCAGCAAGTCCATCACCATCAAGAAGCTTTACGGTGCACCAGGCTCCATCGACATTTACCCCGAAGGTAGAATCCGCTTCGTCAGGAACTTTAACGGAAGCGACTCCCTTAACGTCAGGGCTTCGACTATACGTGACAGGTTCAAGGAACTGAACGTATTTTCGGACGACAGCAGCTTTGCCATCGGCTTCTGGATTTCCCAAGACGGAAGCGAACTCACCGAAGATAACAACGTGCTCGTATCTTCCCTTTCAAGCGACGGCAAGCTGGGTTTTGAGATCCGCCAATGCGAAAGTGAAAAGACGGCTCTGTGCACCAAGATCTACAACGGCATCGATTCCATTTCCACCGCGGAAAAGGAATTCGGAAAGGCGAAGATTCTTGATGGAACGGAGCATTACTATTCCCTGGTCATCCACAAGAAGCACCTAGACATCAGCGCCGACGGCAAGAGCATCCACTCCACCGACCTTAAGCTATCTGACGATTTCTACGGTCTAAAAGGCTTTGTACTCGGAGATTACGACCTAGGCCAACTCATCGTCTATTCCTTCGGAAATTTCATCCGCAAGGAAAGCGAAAAAAACTGGAATCGCCTCAAGGCATGGCAGCGCGCTTTCTACGAGTTGCAGAAGAACGCGAAAGAAACCACTTTTGAGCGCTACCAGAAGATTTAGGGACTCGCCAACCGCGAATTATTCCCCTACAACGAACTTGAGGTAAAATTCCTTCAGCGCATCGCCCCACAGATACATAAACGGGGCGGCCACAGCGAGGAACGGACCAAAGGGAATCTGTCCGGCACCTTCGTCTTCCGCCTCGTTTGCGGGAGCTTTTTGATTTTGCGAAGCCTTATTTTGAGCAGCCTTTTTAGCGGCACGGCGTTCGGCAATCTTTGCGTACGGCACCATAATCAAGATACCGAGAATCGAGGCGACCACCAGCACTTCGACCGCACGGGTCACGCCCATAATGGCGCCGAAACCCGCCAGGAGCTTGACATCGCCAAAGCCCATGGCGGCCTTGTTCAGCACCTTGGTCGCCACCCAGCCCAACAGGTAAAGGCCACCGCCGGCAGCTACAGCGCCCACAATGCTTTCGACAGGGGTGACGCCCCCCGGAATAAACGAAATGACGAGCCCCGCGACAATGCCGCCCACCGAAATGGAATCGGGAATTAACTTGTACTTAAAATCAACCGCGCTCACCGGATAAATGCCGAGCAGGAGCCAGAAAAGCGCCAGGGCGTCGGCCCACACTTCCATACCCTGCACCGGGGCGGTAAAGTTCGTCGTGAATCCGGTCGCCGCATAAAGGGCGAGCGCTCCGAGCAAGCCGCAAATACTTTCGCCAATAGGGTAGATGATACTGATCGGTTGCTTGCAACAGGCACTCTTTCCGCGCAGAATCAGCCAGCCAACAATGGGCAGGTTGTAATACAGCGGAATATGCTTCTTGCACAAGGGGCAGTGCGAAGGCGGATTGATCAGCGAAATTCCGCGCGGCATGCGGTACACGATCACGTTGTAAAAGCTGCCGACACAGGCGCCCAGCACAAAAAACACCGCAAGATGATACCAAAGAGGGATTTCTTCCATAAAACAAGCTCCATCGGTGCGTTTTATCACACACGCTTTACGAATAAAAAAGATAGATTTAAAGTGTAAAAAATATCTTGATTTTAATTGAGGATGTGCTATGCGTGTACCCCATTTTTTGTCTTTTACCCTTGGCCTGAGCGCCATGATAGCCCTTTTCGGCTGTTCCAGGGAATCGTCCGTCAAGGAAAACGTGAACCTGAAGAACAACCACTCCCGCGTTTTCATCTTTAACGAGCCCATTCCTGATGCGCAGGCGTTCGCCGACTCCATGGCAAACACGGCCGTCGTGGAAGCCGACACCATACCCGACACGCTTACGGTTACCGTCAACGACACCGTCTATATGATAGGCCTCCTCCCCTACCATGTCGACAAGATTTACCGTTTCCAGTGGACCCTTACCGACAAGAACGGCAAGGACACGACCATCATCGGCGGCAACGCCAAGCCCCAAGCCTGGGCATACGCAAAACCCGGACTCTACGAGCCCAGGTTTGTCGCCTTTGACGGCAACAACGCCACCGACACCTCCGGTACGGCCACCCGCAAGGCCTGGGTCAAGGTCATCGACACCAAGCCGCTCTTGACCGTTCCCAAGGACACCCTGTGGACCAGACACGATGGCGACATCACCTTCCCGATTCTCGCAAGCGACTCCTTCGGAACCATCGTAAACATCAAGGTCGACCTGGATGCCAGCGGAAAGGATTCCGCCAAGGTCTGGAAATACGAAACCTTCGAAGACAACGACTCCCTCTACCTCACCATCAAGAATAGCGACGCCAAGATAGACTCGCTCGGAAACCAGAAGATTTACGTCATCGTAGCAGACGACGACGGCAATACGACCAAGGACAGCGTGAACCTGCACTTCAACCGCATCCCGAAACTCAAGATTATCTACCCGCAGGACGGCGCACGTCACAATATCAATGACCGTTTCTACTTCTTCTACGAAGGTACAGACGACGACAACCCGCAAAACCTGCAATACTTCATTTACGCCCAGGTCTCCAAGAACGGACAGCCGCCCCAAAAGGCGTTCACGCCCGACGACCTGATTGCCGCCGAATTCACCTCGAACATTTTCGAACCCATCAACCAGCAAGGCAAGAACGTCATTACCCTGATCAGCGATCCGAGCAAACAACTGACGGGCCGCATCTACTGGGACATGTACGTTACCGACGGTTACGACATCGTCCGCATGGAACGTATCTCAACCGGCGAAGGATCCAGCCGTCCCTGGAACTTCTACATCGGCGACCTGAGTTCGACGCAGGGAACCTTCTCGGGTACGGCCAAATACCAGGCCCGCAGCAACCATGCGGGAATCCACGTGGAATTCAGTAACGGCAACAAGACTTATGACGCCTACACCGACGAAAAGGGTAACTACTCGGTGAAGGTGGACGCAGGCGCCTACACCGCCACTGCAAGTTCCGATTCCGCCAAGGAATACAAGTCCGTCACACTCAAGGACCTGTTCATCGAATCGGGCAACACCATCATGAACGACGAAATGCTGCTGAAGGACACGGTAGCGCCGGTCCTGCTCGTGAAAAACATCGACACGCTGACTAGCCGCGAATACAATTTTGCCATTTACGCTCGAGACCTGGGATCGTTCCTGGACACCGTCACCGCCGCTATCGACGGAAAGGCTCAGACTCTCAACTGCAGCAAGGACGACGACAACGCCGTGTTCAACTGTCCGCTCGCCCTTTCGGGCCTGATGGACGGAGAGCACCAGTTCAATTACTCCGCAAAGGACAAGGCCGGAAACACGACCACCCTTCCCACCCAGACTATTGTCGTAAAGGCGACCTCGATGACCCTGAACGTGAACGGGGCCCAGAACGCCCGCATTGGAACAGACGGAAAGTTCGACTTCACTGCGAAAGTGATTGGCGCCTTCCCGGCAGCGGACTCCGTCATCTGGACATGGGATGTGGGCAACGGAGCTACCACCAAGAAGACGAAGGTTCTCGATGATGGCTCCACGACCTACAGCCTCAATTATAGCGAGGTATCCAGCGCCAAGCCAGGCGAAGACTATATTATGACGGCTGAATACAAGAGCAACGGAGCCAATGTCAAGACGCAGGTCAAATTCGGTATCCTGGGCGATGATCCGGCAGTCATCTTTATGGAGCCCGCATTCGACGACACCGTAAGCCTTAACGACCCCGTCCACTTTAAGGTCGAAGCCTACCCCGGCAAGGCATCTACCGAGCTCCAAATTGAATGGGCCTGCTCCGGTTCTGCAAGCGCCTGCCCCGCAAAAGACGTGAAGGATGCTGACATATCCTTCAACGCAGTCGGACTGCACACCGTTACAGTCACGGTGAAGGACCAGGATGATAATTTCTCCTCAGCCACGACCTCCGTGACGGTCGTAAACGATCCGCCAAGCATCAACGCTTCCACCGAAAGCAACTCCAACGAATACAAGATCAATTCTATCGTGACGGTCAAGGCTTCCGCAAGCGACAAGTTCGGAACCATCAACACGATCAAATGGGGCTGCAGCAACGGTATGGTCGTCTTCGACCACGACACCACATTTAGCGTCCCCCAGAAATCGGTCAACGACGTTCCGCTCAAGTTGCAGCTCCCCGGTTCTGAAACAAGCAACTACCGCTGCGTCTTCAAGGCAATTGACGACGACGGAGAAGAAGGCCTCGACACGCTCCTCTTCAAGACGCTTCTCGACCTTCCGACCATTCGACTCTCGACCAAGAGGGACACCGTAAAGATTAACAGCACGCAGACACTCAAGGCAACCGCGACCGACAAACTCGGCTACATTGCCGCCTACGATTCCGCCTGTAGCGACAACCTCGCCGAACTCAAGAACCCCAGCTGGGGTCCGATGAACGGCCCCGAAGCGGTCGTGCGCATGCCCTCAACGGCAACCGACCACTACTACTGCGTGGTACAGGTCACCGACGACGACGGCAACACGGCTCGCGACACCGCCACATACAAGGTGATCGTCGGACTTCCGACCGTAACGGCCTACGTCAACTACAACAGGGTCACCATCAAGGACGTCGTAGAACTGAACGCCCATGCACAGGACTCGCTCGGCTCCCTGGTCAAATATGAATGGGGTTGCGGCGCCGCCTCTGCCCAGAACATCGGCTTTACATTCAGTAGTTCGACAACGGCCAAGGCGAACATGACCATGCCGGCCGTTCCACAGAACGGATACAAGTGCATTGTCCGCGTTACCGATGACGACGGCAACATCGCGAAGGATACCGTGGAAATCGACATCATCCTGGCACCGCCTACCATCAAGGTGGCAAGCGAAAAGCTGACGGTCCGCGAAGGTTACAACATCGCCCTGAACGCAACGGCAAGCGACAACAACGGACTGCCCTCGGATCCGGGCGCAATCGCCAAGCGCGAATGGAGCTGCGGTACGCCGGAACAGATTGCCTCCAACTGGAAATCCGTCAGCGACTTTGACACCGTCTGGAAAGCTCCTGCAGCACAGAATACTTTCTACTGTATCGCCCGCGTGACCGACAACGACGGCAACACGGCAATCGACACGACCACGATCAGCTTCTCAAGCGAAGTTCCCCTCATCTGGGTCAAGGACGAAGTCATCTACCTGAACCCCGGCGACAATTTTGAATTGGACGCCTCGGTCAACGACGTATGGCAGGGCATCGACTGGTTCACCTGGGAATGTAAGGAAAAGGCGACCGGCAAGACCATGGAAAGCAAGGTTACCAAGTACGACTACGCCGCAAACCACCAGTCCTTCAAAATCGGTAAGGACTCCACCTACTCCGAAAAGGAAAAGGACATGGTCTGCGTGATTTCGGCACAGGAAACCAGCACCAAGGTGACCTTCAGTGATTCGACCGAAGTCCGCCTGATGCAATACCACCCCGTAGGCGTCATTACCGCGGCAGACACTGTCTACCTGTGGAGTGGCGACGAATCCGTCGAAGACGAAGCCCTCTACTTCTACACTCCGGAATGGGGCGGTACCAAGTCCAAGCTTGGCGATCTCGGCGACAAGAACATGCAGGACTTCCGCTGGAAATTCAGCAATGTGGACAACAACTTCTACCAGGGCAACAAGGACGGAAGCCTGGATACAAGCATCGCCGAATTCAACACGGCCTTCATGCGTAGCACGACCGAAGGTTCCATGACGATTACGCTCGATTACCGCGACAGTAGCGCGACGACAGTCTCGCCTGGCTTCCTCAGCCGCCACCGCGCCGCCGAAGTCAGCCGCAAGGTCTATTTCAGCAGGGCTTGGAAGAACCAGGGCAAGGATACCGTTCTGGCAACCTCGACCATGAACACTCCGCCCGCGCTAGCCATCTTCAACGACAAGCCAATCATCGCCTACCTGGAAAACAAGACTACGGTAGCGGCCAAGCGTTTCGACGGAACCAACTGGAACAAGGTCGGTGAATCCATTACCCTCACCGATTCCGTGACGCAGCTCAGTGTTACCGTACACGGCAACGCCTTCTACCTCGCCGTCCTCGAAAAGACCGGAAAGCTTTCCGTGTACAAGTCCGCTGGGGCGACCTCTTCGTTCGCAAAGCTTGGCAGTACCTTCGAAAAAATCAACGCCGTGAAAATCGTCGCCAAGGAAAGCGACAGCAACCCGCATGTCGTGTTCATTGCAAGCGACGACCTGAAACTCTACATGTACGACTACGACGGTAGCGATTGGACCAAGAACACCAAGTTCGGAACATCCGATGGAACCCTGCAATTCCGTGAAGTCGAAGCCGTGTACAACCCGGCAGGAGAATTCATTGTTCTGGGCGTTACCACGGACTATGTCGCCTATTACGGCTACTACAAGACCGACTACACCCGAATCAAGTGGAACGGCTTTAGCGCCAAGAATGTGAACCAGGCACGCCTTATCGCCATGAAGGATACCATCTACCTGGGCTACTTGAGCCGCGACGTGAACAGCTACGGTCCGCACATCGGCAAGGGAACCTTCGGCACGAAGGAAATCACCTGGATTAAGACCGGCGAAGGGAACAACCGCGTATTCGCCAGCACCCCCATCAACGAAGGTATTCTCGCCTACCACTTGAGCCTCGCCGTCTACAACGGAGTCATTTACGCCGCGATGGACGACAAGGGCAAGCCCGAGCTGTCGCAGGTCCACGTGTACCGCTTCGAGAACAACAAGTGGCACCTACACGGCGAAAACCAGCTGCCCTACTTTAAGGCCGTATTCAACGAAAAGAAGGGCTACTACCTGCGCGGATCGTGCCCGATGCTCGCCGTCGACAACTCCGGCAAAGTCTATGTATCTATGCTTGCCCGCGAAAACGCGGGCGGCGCCAACCGCAACAACGGCCCGCTCGTAATGAAGTACGTGGCCGACAACTGGGAGATTAAATAATGAATATCGAAATTGCTGCAATCTGTGACGCCGCGACCGCCAACGGAGCCGGAGGACGCCTGAATATCCTTGGTGCGTTTGACCGTGTCTTTGCAAAGTTCCCGCTCGTGATTCCGCAGTGTTCCACGGCATTCCGCATCCGCTACTCTCGCAGCGAAGCCGGCATGCACGACCTGACGCTTGTTTTCGAGGACGTGTGCGGCAAGCCGATCGTGCCCCCGATGCAGTCGAAGATTCCGCTGGAACCTGTCGCCCAGGGATTCGATACCGCCGCGGTGAACATGGTGCTGAACCTGCAGCGCCTCCAGATCAAGCGCCCCGACAAGTACATCATCCGCCTGATCGTCGACGAAGAAGAACTGGCAAGCCTCCCGCTGTACGCACTCGAAGCCCCGCAGCAGCCAGGTGAAAATCCTCCTGACGCCCCCATCGCAAGCGGCGAACAGGAACTGCCCAACTAAAAATCGACTTCACGCGAGAAATGCCGCCACGCGGCTACAGACGAGAAACGGCGAGGCAGAGAGCGGCCTTCATAGGAGCTCCGACAGCCGAGCCGTCCAGGTCGACAAAATGAACTGAACGATCCGATGCATCCAGGTGCACCGGATTTTTTAGCATATTGCGCCGAAGGGTCCCCTCAAAGAACTCGCCGCCCACGCACTTATAGAACGATTCCTTGCGGCACCACAGGCGGAAAAACTCTTGTTCGGCTGCACGCTCGTCCCCTTGCTCGGCAGACCCTTCCGCCGAAGCCATTAGCGACTTGATGAGGTCGGCCTCATCGGCACTGAAGAACCGTTCCGCAAGGTGCAGTCGCCGAGGGGAAAATCGTTCCATGTCCACCCCGATACGCATTCCCAAGGAGCCGCGCTCGCCGAACGCCACGACGCAATAGCCGTCCGAATGCGTCCAGTTCACATCGAAATCCAGTTTCGGGAATTTCGGACGCGTATCTTCTTTGGATTCCACGATATCCGCAGCGGTTACAGGCTCCCCCACATACTCCGACAGAAGACCTAGAATGACCGACCGGTGATCCGGTTTCTGCACGAATCCCGCCAGATGCACCACCCCCAGAGGAGTCTCCACATCGAGTCTCCGGATGGTACGGGAATCGCTAGAAATGGCCATGTTATCGTTCATAGGAAGTCTAGCACAAAGATAATTTCTAGTTTAGGGGCATGAATTTGACTTTCCCGAAAAAAGTAGGCGTTCTCCTGAGCCTCGCACTCCTCATCGGAGCCTGCGGAGACATCAATAGCAGCTGGGAAGTCAAGGGCGGCGGCTACCTCAAGTACACCGTCAACGGGAACGGCCCCTACAGCATCGATCTCGCCAAGAACGACGTGGAACCGCCCTTTTACGTGAACAACAGCCACCACTACTTCTATTTCTGCTCCCAAATCAAGGAAAGTAAGCGCGGCGACCAGATTTCGCTGATGGTCAACAATCCGCAAACCGGCAAGGCCCTCACGCCCGTCGCACGGGCCAACCTGAGCGGAAGGTTCCAGTACGTCACCTGGATGCGCGAGGAATTCTCGCCAGAGGCCCCCCTTATCGAGGACAGCAGCACCATCCGATTCGACGAAATCATCGGGGATTCGCTCTGGACCGCCCATTTTGACCTCTATTTCAAGGATTGCCGCTCCGGATCATGCATCGACAGCCTCCCCCCCGTGCATGTCAACGGTCGACTGCGCTACTGGGTTCCCGCCTCGGAGAGATAGTTCATCAAAACCCCTTGACAAACGAAAAATCTTTTTCTATAATTGGTCTCACCTCGGTCGATTAGCTCAGTTGGTTAGAGCGCTACCTTGACATGGTAGAGGTCACAGATTCGAGTTCTGTATCGACCACTGAAAGAACCTCGCTTTTAAGCGAGGTTTCTTTTTTTTTGGGGGGGAGACAAAGGGGAAAGCCTTCCCCTCACTCCAGCCCCCACTCGGCCTAATCCGCACGCGAACAAATTACGGCCTACGGCCTTTACTGTTCGCTTAGCGGTTAGGCTCTCGCAGGGGCTTCCGTTACCCTTTCCCCTAAGGGTCCCACCCTTAAAATCCCGAATGCAGAAAACCCCTCGGCATAGCCAAGGGGTTCCTCAAAGTGTTCGTCAAATACTCTTACTTTGCAGCAGCGGCGGAGTCAACCGGAGCAGCAGCCTTCTCTTCAGTAGGGGCGGCAACTTCAACCTTTGCAGCGGCGGCGCTATCGACAGCGACGGCAACGGTAGAGTCTGCGGCGACGGCGGCAGCGCTATCGGCAACAGCCGGAGCAGCGGTGTCAGCAGCCGGGGCAACGACCTTTTCAACGGCGGCAGGAGCAGCAGGAGCGGCTTCAGCGGCCTTGGGAACCGGCGTGCCGAAGAAGTTCATCTTGGCGAGGAGGATCATCATCACCCAAGAGATCACGAGGCCACCGAGACCCATCACGATACCAGTCTTCGCCATACCGTTAGTGTCGGTGTAACCCGTAGCGTGGGCCAAGGCGTTAGGCGGCGTCGAAATCGGAAGGCTCATGCCGAGAGAGCTTGCAAAGGCAACAGAAACGAGCAGGGCGGTCACGCCACCGAGGCCAACGAGGTTGTCCTGGCAGGCAATACCCACGGCGCAAAGAATCGGAACGAGGAGTGTTGCCGTAGAGGTGTGGCTCATGAAGTTTGCCATAAAGAGGCAGATGATACCGCAACCGATCATGAGGGCGAGCGGAGACCAGCTTGCAAACGGAATCGTCTTGATCAAGTGAGCGGCAAGGCCAGTAGCATTCAGGCCAACACCGAGAGCGAAACCACCGGCCACGAGCCAGAGCACGTCCCAGCTCATTGCGTTCAGGTCTTTCTTGGTAATCACGCCGGTGAGGGCAAACACAGCCATCGGGATCATAGCAATTGCATTATCGTTAATGCCGTGGACACCCTTACCGGTCACCCACAAGACAACGCACACGACAAAGGTAATGTACACGATAATTGCTTTCGGGCTGGTATCGAACTTACCGGCACCTTCAATCTTCAGGACCATTTCCTTCATCTTGATCGGGTAGATCTTGAGGAGCAGAAGCCATGCAATCACCATCAAAATAATCACGTACGGAATACCGAAGGCCATCCACTGACCGAAGCTCACCGGGTTTGCAACCAGGTCGCCACGGGCGATAGCGTCGTTCAGTGCGCCGAGGGCAATAGCGTTAGGAGGCGTTCCGATCGGGGTACCCATACCACCGATGTTTGCGCCCAGCGGAATAGCGAGGGCAAAGGCTGCTTTACCGCGGTCATCTTCGTCGAAGAGCTTGAGCACCGGAGCGAGGATGGCAAGCATCATGGCGGCGGTAGCGGTGTTGCTCATGAACATGGAGAACACGGCGGTGATGAGCATGAGGCCCAAGAGCACGAACTTCGGGTTCTTTCCGAAGGGCTTCAAGAGCACGCGGGCAAGGTTCAAGTCCATCTTGTACTTCGTGGCAGCGGCAGCAAGGAAGAAGCCGCCCAAGAAGAGCATGATGATCGGGTTTGCAAAGGTCGCCATAATGGACTTATGGCTGATCATGGTTACACCGTCCACGCGGAAAGGCGTCAGGGCGGAATCAGACATCGTCACGATCATGAGCACGATGACAAGCATCGAGGTCGACCAGATCGGGAACGGTTGCAGAATCCAGAAGAGGGCCGCCATCACGAAAACGCCAATGACGCGGATTTCGAGCGGGTTCAGGATTCCCATGGGGCTTGCAGCATCGAATCCGAGGGATTCGTAGGGCAAGAAGAGAGCGACGATGGCGAGCACCGACGCGATGATGAACTTGATGAATTTAGCCTTTGTCATAGTGCGGCCAAATTTAGAAAAATGCCGCCCTTATGGCAAGATTACAGGAATACTACAAAGGGGGAAGTCTCCCCCTATTTTCGGCCTCGACTTAGCCTGCTCCGCACGCGAACTAATTACGGCCTTCGGCCTTTACAGTCCGCTTTGCGGCCAGGCTATCGCCGAGTCCTACTCTACCCCCTCGCCTAAGGGTTCCACCCTTAAAATCCCAAATTAGCGGGAAATTGCCACTTTACGGGTGGCCTGTTCGCTGCCAACACGGACGCGGAGGAGGTAGATTCCGGACTTGGGGACGTCCAGGGCGACCGTATTGTGGCCGAAGAACGCCTTGGACGCGTAAGAAGCCGCAATTTTGCCGTTCAGGCCCACCAGTTGCACCACGTAATTCGCCCCAGCGAGGCCCTCGGACACATCGAAACCGACCTGGAGGCGGCCCGAAGCCTGTTCAAACCGCAAATTCTCGACCTTAGAGGCCAGAGCGCGGGCATCCATCGGGGCCACCCGAACCGTAGCGGTAGAACCAGCCGCCTTCAGGAGCACCTTCAGGGAATCACCAGCGAGGGCTTCGGTCGTCTTGCCATCCACCGTCACGAACACCTTGAGGCCCATCTCGTTCAGCGCCTTTACGCCCTCGAACTTGAGGTAACCCACACGGTCGCCCGTAGCGCTCAACTCCATATTCCACTCGTAGCTAGCCTCATCGGCACTTCTGATGGATTTTGCGAGGGCGCGCTTACCTTCCAGCAGCGACAGTTTTACATGGTCGCCCATGCCTTCCGGCGGTTCCGGCTGTTCAGCCGCGGCACCGGCACCAATCACGTTCCAAGAATCCCGGTGCCCTTTCGTATCCGAAAGAACCGCCTGCAGCATCCAGTTGTCGCGAGATGCAGCCTTCGCCAAGGCCTTTTTCGTAAGTCCCTGCTGATTATCCTTCTCATACTCGTACAGATGGAGTTCATATTCCTCCACAAGATCCGCGGCATTATCGAAGTTCGGTTCCGAGGCAAAAGTCACAGTCTTCTTGCTATCCGAATAGATCCAGACAGCCTCGTATGCTTCGACAAAAGGCATGCTCCAGTAGTCCGCATGTTCGGTACTCCACTTGTAAAGTTCAAGCGAATCAGTGTCATTCAGCCAGATATTCCAGCCGTAGGGGTTAGCCACCAGGTTCCAGCCACTATCGAGCGCCCATTCAATCTCGTCACCGGACACCGCAGAATCCGGACGCAACGGGAGCGCCCTGCCGCTCAAGGAGCTATACCAGAAGCCCTGTTCAGCGTCAACATCGCCACCGCGATACTTCTGATACTTCCAGAAATCACCGAAGGAGGCCGATTCATCCCACCTGTAGAACAGCGGGTCGCCATCGAGGACGATTGAATCCACCTCTACATCCGAAAGCGAAACCATCCGCCAAGCATCCGGAGCAGCGGAAATTTCCGCGCTCACTGTGAACGCGGTATCGAACGACACCTTCTCGGCCTTGTCCGAAAGTGTTGCCTTCAGCACATACTTTCCGGGCAGCAACGGATATTTTGTCCAGACACGTTCATAAGGAGATTCTTTCACTTCTTCGACAAAGCCTGCGTTTTCCAGGACAACACCCAGGGCATCCGTCAATGAAACCTGTAGTGTGGCAGAACCATCTACTTCAAACTGATTCGTTTCAAGAGTCAACTGCACCGCATTTCCCGACTGGAGCAGTTCATGACGTACCAAGGCGAGCTTAGTGGGATCATCCGCAGAATCACCAGGATCCTTTTCGTCCTTAGCTTCAGAGAAATACGCCGTCAGGGTCGCATTGATCAAGCCGTCCGGCAACGTATCGCCTTCTTGCAACACATACCTTTCAACTGAACCATCATTTATACTGTTCGACATATGCTGCGGATCAACATCCTTCATCACATTGACAATCACCAGCGAATCCAGCGCATAACCCGAATCGGGTTCAGCAAGCAACCGCATCGCAACCCCTTCAGGATTGTCCCACGGCAAGAGCATCGTGGAATCCTTTGCAAAGTGGTGCGTATAGGCCTTCGTTCCGTCGCGGTATTCGTCCACGGCAATCGTTCCGTTTTCAAATTCGCCTAGGCGCACCCTGACATAACGTCCAAGGCAGGTTTCCGCATCCATCCACACCGCATACAAAGTTTTTTCGGCATTGATATCGGGGTATAAGTAACTACCCGGATTGTTCACATGGTACTTATAATCGTTAGTATCGGCATTAAAGGCCCAGCCCATCACGCAGGCTTCAGCCGTATAAATTTGAGACGGCAGAAACACGGGTCTGTTGCCATTCGGCACCACAAGGCTATCGGGCACTTCGGAGTCCACGCCGTAGAACACTTCCGTCTCCGTCGTATTCACATCGAGGTGTACATTCTCGTACGGAATTTCCGCAGCACGTAAATAGGCATCATACATCGTAGAGAAATTGTAGAGATCCACATCATTCCCTTCCGACATATCCGGCCCAGCCGCGGCATTCTCTTCGAACAGCCCATGAACGACACTCAAGCCATACACCAGGTCTACGGTTTTACGATCCAGCATGTAATAGTTTTCAGTATAAAAGGCAAGGTGCGAACCGTTTCTCGATTCATACAAATACTTCTTTACAGATTTTTTATCCTCATCGGTTAACTTGTCGAAAATGTCATCCAGTTCGATTGCAACCTTGTACGCAGTCCTGTAGGTCGAAATTTTCGGCAACGAATCCGGCTCATTTTCCCAACAGATCGTACCATTTACACCACATTCCCCACCACTTGAAGAAGCGATGTTCAACACATAGGTAAACAGGCGTGTTCTCATTTCGGCATCATCGAGCACGCCATCATACAGCCAGGAATTATCGCTTTCTACGTAGATGGCACCCGAGCCATCTATATCCAGAGTTCCTTCGGCAGCTAGGCTTGCAGACTTCGTTTTAACGGCATTGCGGTAATTGTTCCAGATTCGGTAATAATCGACAGCCTGGGTCTTCCACAAATCCGGCGTAATATCGTCTTCCGAAGCAGACACACCGTTACTTGGTTGACTAAGCCTACCCACAGCCAGCCCGGCATTTACGTCACTAAAGCCATAATGGTAATTGCCCTCTATGTTTATATGCGCCGAAGAAGAGAGTTCCGCACGAGCATCCCCTACCTCATAACCGACAGAGAAAGTTTCATTCACTGTACCGGCGGTCCCATTCGCGATGGCGACAGACAAATCGCCTACAGACGTATTGCTACGTACATCCAGATTCGTGCAGAATGCCCTACCCACCATCGCACCGACTCCACTCAATGTTTTCACCGTCGATGCCGCAATTTTGATATTGCCCTCGGCATGGTTTCCACGGAGTTCTACGGTATAATTTGGATTGTCAACACGCCCCACAACATAGGCAGCATGGACATTGTACATTTTGGAAGCCGTTGCCGTAATCACATTTGGATTCTTTCCCGGATTCACCGGTTTGACAGTCGTGTTGCGAATTGCAAAAGTGCTATTAGTGGGGTTGACCGTGGCATAGCCCACAGCTCCACCCACAGTAAGGGTTGTATCAGCCGAACTGATATCCACCGCGACATCATTTTCGTCCATAGCGAAGTTTACCGAAGAGCCATTGCCATCGCTCAGAGCCGTATAAACGCCAACAGCACCTCCAAGGCGAGAGCTTACAACGCCATCGGTCGTTGTATTCTCGATGGTCGTCTCGACCTTGTTATTCGAAAGTTGCACACTTCCATTTTTCCAAGTCAAAGTTCCGAAAAGACCTCCCAGGTAACGATTCTGGTTTGTTCCGCTGTAGTCTCCCGACTTGAAAGTTACATCTGCATTCGTTACTTCAAAAACAGATTCATGGTCAATGGTATTTGCAGACACCGCCCCAATCAACCCGCCTACCGAGGAACCAGCCAATTCTGCAGAGACGGTACAGCCGTCAAAGGAGAATTTCGTCGAGCTGTTCATCGTCACGATTGCAAATCCGACAATTCCACCGACATCGGACGCGCCGCTATAACTTTTGTTGTTTTTCCGCATGATTTGCGCAACAGAATCCGGAACGACCAGTTTCGACACCGAGACATTGGAAAAGTTCGCTTGTCCATACAAATAGGCTACCACGCCCCCAATGTAAGAAGCATCGCTATAAAAATTCCACACCTCCGGCCCAGCACTTTCTTCACTCAAAGTAAGAAGGACATCGTCCACCTGCACATCCGAGAATTCTAATCCACCCTCCGCGGAAAATGCCACAGCGGCACTGTTCCAGCCGTACACCTTAGATTTCGAAACAGTCACTTTTTTAAACGAAGTATTTTGAGCTTCGTTCACGACCACAGCCGCCGAAGCAGGCATTTGAGGAGAAGTCGTTTTTGCTACAACATAAGCATTTTCAAAACTAATATTTCTTACCGTTACATCAGTCAATTTTCCAAAGAACGAAGCATTTTCTCCTTCGGCAATATAGCAGAAGTTCTTAATGGTATTGTTATCACCATCTATGGTCAATTTTATATTTGAAATCGAACCGAAATCCATCGGAGCAAACAACTCATCGCACGCCGTTTTCGTTTCTGAATAGCCGCCCAAATCGATGTCGGTGCCAAAATGAATGCTAAAATCCTTTATACCACTCATCGCTTTAGAGTCTATGTCTGAAATCAGGTTACTGCTAAAAGCGGCCCATGTTGTAAAAGGAGTATAGCCATCCTCGATGAAATCAGCCTCGGTAGGACGCTGGGCAATATCACATATCACATCATCAGCATATAACCCAGCCACCGTTTGGCAACGAAAACCCACCGGTTTAATACCGGCCCAAACAGCCCCAACCAAAAATAGGACCGTTGCAACAAGAATTTCTGTTGTTCTCTTCATATACACCATTCCACTTTATAAGCAAATAATAATTTTTTAAGTTCCAGATATTGGCCCCATACGCAAAAAAAGGTGGAAACAATGCCCACCTTTTGAGTTTAATCACATATTTGCCTGTAATGTTGTGCGCTATCTCACAAAAAATTTGCCCGTCATGTCCTGACGTCCCACCTTGATTCTCACAAAGTAAATTCCCGGTTTCGGAGCCTTCAGGGACAAACAGTTCGAACCCGCCGTCGCGGTAAAGTGTCCCGAGGCAACCACCTTGCCGTCGACTCCGGCAATCACGTAGTTCGACTTCGCTCCGGCCACCGATTCAGGAGCGTCAAAGCCTAGCTGCAAGGTGCTGCCCGCAACAGAGGATTTGAATCCGCCAATCTTTGTCGCGACAACCGCATTCGGGGCAGCGACGCGGACTTCCAGCTGACTAGCAGACTTCGCCAAGGCGACGTCCACAGACTTTCCTTCGGTAATTTCCGTCATCTTTCCATCGGAGACTACATACAACTTAAGTCCCTGTTTTTCCAAGTCGGCAATTCCGTCAAACGAAAGCTTACCGTCACGGGCCGTACTTGCAGACATTTCAAGCGTCCAGCTATATTCGCTATCTACCGCCTTGATACTCTTGGCCAGTTTTGCACCCTTGGCACCGTTTTCGCCCTTATCGCGAATAGCAAGGGACACGCGATTGCCCATACCTACGGGCGGTTCTTCAAGCGACTGCGGCTTGCCCGCACCGATTACATTCCAGGAATCCTTCTTGCCGTATTCATCGGAAAGTGTCGCCACCAGGGCAAAGCTACCGGATGTACGGTCCGTTTCCGCCTTCATCAAGTTCTTCTTGCGAGGCTCTTCGCCAAGCCCGCCAAACTCGCCGGGTTCAAGCTTCGTTTCCGAAATTCCAAACACAGGAGCCGCAGACACGCGCCAGGTCAACGCATGCGGAGCCTTCGCCCACACAGCCTCGTAGGGGCCAATCACCGTCGGCACCTCATATTCCGAAAGCATCGAATTCCAGCGCCAGAACGAGACTTCGCTACCATCGTCAGCAGCGCCCTTGTTCAGGTCCACATACCAACCGTAAGGATTCGCCACCAGATTCCAGCCGCTATAGAGGCTGTCCAGTTCCCATACGATTTCGCTATCCTTCGCGCCAGTAGATTCCTTAAGCACCAGCGGCTTACCCTTTGTCGTTCCGTACCAAAAACCACGCGTCGCATCGGCTTCGCCACCCATAAAGGCGCGGTACTGCCAGTAATCTCCCACGGGATTCTGTTCATCCCACCAGTAGAAACTAGCATCGTCGTCACCTTCCATCGAAGCACGATCCAAAGCCGAAAGCGACACCATCTGCCAGCTTTCCGCACGCACCTCGATTTCAGAGGCGATTTCAAATTCACCTTCGAAAGAAGCTTCCTGCACCTGGTCATTCAAGGTCAATTCTACCGTAAACTTACCCATGGGCGCAGGCGCCATTTCCCAAATGCCACCCTTGACGACATCGTCCGAAATCACCGTATCAACAATGGTTCCATTTTCTCCAGTCACAACCACACGGGCCACGGTTTCGGTCCCCGCATTTTCCGCATCGAAAGTCAGGCGAACGGCGTTACCGGACTGTTCAATTTTCGGTTTCACCAACTTGAGTTCTCCGCGACTGCTAGAGCTCTCCTCGACACTAGAGGAACTCGACACCTCGATTTCGCTGCTGGAGCTTTCAACGGAGCTCGACGATTCTTCGGAACAGGAGCTTTCTTCGCTGCTCGAAGATTCAGGAAGCTTTTCATATACGGCCATCACGTCAAGGATTCCCTTGACCACCTCAAACTTGCAGTCCCAACCGACAAAGGCGTAACCTTCATGTTCCGGAGCTTCGGGAGCAACCGCGGCGGCACCGTATTCCACCCACAAGGTATCCCCAATCATCGTCCCTTCATTTTCCCAGAACGTAACCGGATACTTGACCTTGGTCGAATCGTAAACAGCGACATATTCCACATCGCCCGTCACCTTCGAGAGCTCGGGAGACCAGCCGACAAACTCATAGTTGTATTCCGCCGTCGATTTACGCTTCAGCTCAATCACAGGAGACTTCACCGTTTCGTCATAATCCACCGAATCCGCATCAATGGTCGTTCCGTCATAGTCAACGAAGGCAATCCAGAACTTGAGCGGTTCATACACGGCATTCACATTCAAATCCTTGCGGACCTCGGCATAGGAGGAATCGTCCCAACCAATAAACTTATAGCCTGTACGCAAGGGTAAAGTTTCAGGAGGTTCAGCCGCGCCCAGGTATTCCACCGTGCGGGCATCGCCAATTTCCGAACCGTCATAATCAAAGAACTTCACGACATAGCTGTTGATCTCGTAAATCGCCATGACCGTAAGGTCGCTCATAATCTTATCATACTTCTTGTTCCAAGTTCCGCTAAAGGTATAGCCTTCAAACTCCGGCATATCCTCAAGATCCGGTGCCGTAGCCGCATCATTTTCCTTAACCGACTCCTGCTTGATTGTTGCGCTGTCGCGGTCGGCAATAAAGGTCACCACGAAGGTTCCCGCTTCGGGAATCACCGCCGGGTTCTTGCTATCTGCAAAGATCGGCAAGTCACTGTTCACGCCCGACACATAAGTCCACACATAGTCATTTTTCGAATCGTCCTCATCCACCTTATACAACTTGTTCAAGAAACCCGCAAAGACGGAGGTTGTCATCGATTCGGCCAAGAAGGTTCCATTCTGGTGTTTTGGGGCTGGAGCAATTTCTTTCGTGGATCCATTACGAATGACATAATGCACACTGTCACATGTTTTCCACGTTGCAGTAAAGTCTTCCGTGCCGTTCAGTGCGCCAAAAGGTTCAACCGTCTCATTTTCGCTATAATGGTAGCTGGACTGAATTTCAAATTTTGCACTCTGGACAGAGCCCACCAGGTAACCCGTCTTTACCGTTTTTCCCGTGGCCGTAACCAGTACATCGCCCACCATGAAGGAATTCTTCAGGTTAAACTTGTGATTGGTGGAATAGGTTGTACCGACAAGGCCACCCACCAAAACAGAATCGCCAGAATAGGTTCCCGACACGTTAATATTTCCGGAAACACCGACCTTTTCAATCATCGCAATCTCGTTGCAGAATCCGCAGAGACCGCCAATTTTTGTAGTCTGCTTATTCGTTACGGAATTGTCCACCTCGACAGCCTTATAGGTAATCAGGTCGGCATTTTTGACAGAAACATTCTTGAAATGCAAGGAGCGGCCACCCACAGCCTGCGGGAATCCGCCAATCACACCTCCCACACTCACGTTATTCAGACTATCTTCGACATTGATAGATCCCGTAAAACGCAATTCCGACAGGACATCGGTTTCGGCAACAGCAACATTCACAAAACCAATCATGCCACCGATGTACACATCGTCATGGGCTGGGCTACCATTGAGCATTCTCTTTGCATCCAGCGAAGTCTTCATTTTAGAGGTAATCGCGACCGACGAGGTATCGTTTACAAGTCCCATGTTTTCGGCTTGCGCAATACAGACCGATCCCGCAATGCCGCCCAGATAAGTTTGGCTATGAAGCCCCTCGACAGTGGCACCCGACGCAGCCACCTTAATGGAACCGGAAGTCTTTACGCCCGTAATGCTTACGAAGTCTTCCCCTTTCTTGGTGCTGCTTCCGCAGGCGCCACCATACCCAAGAATACCACCGGCATAATAGCTGTAAAGACTAGCATCCTTGAGCGAATCCGAAATGGCGACATTGGCAGTACTATTGATAAAGCGAACGGACATTTGCGCAATAGAAGAATCCAGGCCGACCAGGCCACCCACGGCAACTACCGCCGAGGACGTTCCATTCGATTCAATGCTCGGAGAAGACGAATTTGAAATTTCACCATCGAAGCGGCTATTGGACAAAGTAAAGTCGCCCGCCACGGGAGAATGATTTTCCACATAGACCATCCTGACGCCAAAGAGGCCGCCCATCGAGGAGCCGCCCGAAATCCGAGACGGAACGGTCTCGTCCATTTTGGACTTAGTATAGACATACAAGTTCGCATCCATTTCACCGATCGTACTCAGCAAGCCGGCAATGCCACCCAACGCGGACTTATGACCAGAGGCATAATCGTGAACTTCAACCTTGATGGAATCCTTGGTAAAGCTCGGATCTTCTCCCAGGGAACGGTAAGCGGCACCAGCGAGGCCACCCAGGAACACCTGATAATCCGAAACGGCATCTACAACACTTGAACCGGCATAACCTTCCGTAATCTGCACCTTATTGGTCACAAAGATATCGTCGTTGCCCGAGACATTCTGAACCGTAGAGTTCTGAACAAACCCGACAAGAGCACCAGCAAAGGGCGCCTGGACAGAATCGTTCGCGACGCCAATCGTGTCGATATTCGAGTAATTGACAATACCCGCCAGGGCACCGACCGGATAATAGTCCGCGCCATCCCCGCTTTCGCCGTTAATGTAGATGCGCACACCGTTCAGCTTAAGATTGCTGATCTGCGTCGAGTCCACACGACCGAAAAGACCCACGGGACCATCCATGGTTTCCGCCGAATAGCACAGATTCTTGATGGTCTTGCCATTGCCATTGACTGCAACGTGGGCTTTCAACGGAAGCGGCTTATGGTTCACATCGCAAGTTCCCACTTCCGTAGTGGTTCCGAATTCGCCCAAATCGATATCAGACATAATCGAAAGAGTAACTTCGTCAATCGTCGCCGCCTTTTGCATGGCGGAATCCAGCAGGTCATACAGGTTTTTCGGAGTATCCTTTGCCGAAACGCAAGTCGTCATATTATGCCAAGAAACACAACCCGTAGGAGCCTGGCGCAGTTGCAATTCAAGAGTCTGTTTCAGAAAATTCCCGGAATACTGGTAAGTCAAATTGTAGTACCCCGATCCATTTACGGCAAAAGCCATGCTGCAACAGTACAGCACGGTAAACAAGACCAAACCGATTTTTGCCTTCATAAAACCCTCTAGATCTTTCTCCCTATAAAGATATCTTAAAAATTGAAAAAAGGAAGCCAAGTCCCTCAAAAAATGTTGTTCCTGTGATTAGGAACATATAGAGCAGGTAATGAGCAGGGACAAAACACAGCTCGATACGCCAACCCATTGACCATCAAAGAGTTACGAGTTCTACAAAATGTGTTTTTCATCACATCTCATGTAACAAGCCCTTTACAAACAGGTCCCAGAAAGCTACCTTTTTCTTATAAACATATATCAAGGAGTACCAAAAATGTTCAAGAAGATCGCCCTCGTCGCAGCCATGGCTGCCAGCGCATCCTTTGCAACCTACAGTTTCTTCCCGGTTCCCGAAACCCATAAGGGAGAAGTCGATGTTGGCGCCCAGTACGGCTGGACCGACAATTCCAGCAATATGGAAATCTTTGCAGGAGGCCAGTACTCCGTCATCCAGAACCTAGCCCTGTCCCTGACAGGCCTCGGTTACCAGCTCTGGGACGACCCCGATGATTGCGGTAAAGACAATCACCCCGATTGCCCGGATAATGACGGTATCAAGGCATTGACCGTTGGTGCTCGTTACCAGTTTATGCCGGTCCTTATCGCCGCCGTCGATGTAAACCTCCCGCTGACTTCTAAGGATGTTACCGGCGATTACGATCCGTTCGGTCTGTATGGCGCCCTCCAGTTCACCAAGGAATTCGTGCCCAACCTGTGGTTCGGTAGCGAAGCTGGCTTGAGCTACAAATTCGAAGACGAAAAGAAGACCGAAGGTCTCGGCCTCACCTTGCAGGCTGAATTGGACTACACTCTTGCCAATATCGGTCTGACCCCGTGGATTGGCGGTGAAATGTTCATGCGCATTAGCGATGTCGAAGAAGAATGGTTTGACGACGCCAGAGGCGGCAAGTACACCCACGAATACGGTTCCGGCGACAAGATGTTCCTCCTCTGGATTGGTGCCGGCTATGCCATCAACCCGATGTTCACTGTCAAGGCCAATTTCCTCATGAAATTCGCCGACGAAAAGGAATCTTTGGGTGGCGATTGGAAGGGCGTAAACGTCAAGCTCAATATCAAGTTCTAAACTCAAAAGAAGTTTAAGAAGGAATGCCTCGGACCTACAAAGTGATGTGAACCCCGAAAGTTGGACACAACTTTCGGGGTTTTCATGTACCAGAAACACACA
>LVAE01000040.1 GCA_001603905.1 Fibrobacterales bacterium Fibro_02 | reverse complement strand
CACTAACGATATTCTAAAATTCATCACGAAACGGGCGTGTTAGGAAAGAAAAAAATAAGGAGAAGAGAAACCATCTAGTCTTTATGGGAAAATGGAATACAACAATCTAACACTACAAGAAGCCGTACGCCTCGTTTTTCTTGCCAGCCGATACAAACGAGGGCTCACCCAAAACGGTCTTTCGATCATTTCAAACATCACGAGACAATTTATCTCGCAAATAGAAATCGGAAAGCGGCATCCGTCCATATTCACTTTATGCGCCCTGGCGAACGCATACGAAATTCCCTTATCTGCGTTTTTCGAAGAAGTAGACAAGCTCTACCCCCTGCTGGCAAACGAAAAATTTCTGCCCGAAAATGACTCGCTCCAGACATCCGAGCCTAACAAAATCGCAACGGCTTACATCAAAAACGCCAAGAAGAAATGCCACCGAAAACGCAAGTAGGCGCCAATTTGCAGGGCAGAGCGCCCATTTTTTAGTGCGTTTTCACCCTTAACAAAAATATATTTTTTTGCTATCTTTAGCCCCCGATGGAATGGCCAAAGAACATAAAAACCCTGACGGAGGACGAGCTCAAGGCTTGGCTCCGCGAGCAGGACGAAAAGCCGTTCCGTGCAAGCCAGATTCAAAAATGGCTTTTCTGCCAGCAGGTTAAAAGCTACGACGAAATGGGGAACATCTCCCCCGCTCTCCGCGAAAAACTGGCAAATCAGTTCTCTCTCCGCGCCCTGACCGAAGAAACCCGCATGGTATCGGTCGACGGAACCGTCAAGTGGCTTTTCAGGACCCACGACGGCCACCATATCGAAACAGTGATGATTCCCGCAAACGGTCGCTATTCCGTATGCGTCTCGACCCAGGTGGGCTGCGCCATGAACTGCGCCTTCTGCCGCACCGCCAAGATGGGCTTCACAAGAAACCTCGAGGCAGGCGAAATCCTTGAAGAAATCATCAACGTGAACTGGTACCTGAAGGATTCCGGCTTCCTGAACGAAGAAGGCAAGACCGCACAGGTCACAAACATCATCTTTATGGGCATGGGAGAACCGCTCAACAACCTCGAAAACGTCCACCGCGTCTGTTGTACGCTGCATAACCAGAGCCTGTTTAACATGGGTTCCAAGCGCATGACGGTGAGTACGAGCGGCGTGGTCCCAAAAATCAGGGAACTCGTGGACAGGAACACACCCTGTTGCCTCGCGGTAAGCCTTAATAGCACGAACAACGAATACCGTTCGTCCGTGATGCCGGTAAACAAGACCTGGCCCATCGAAAAACTTTTGGAAGCGGTTGACGAATACATTCGCCGAACCGATAACTATGTAACGTTTGAATTTGTCCTGATTCAGGACATCACCTGCACGCCCAAGGCCGCCAAGGAGCTCATCCGCATTTGTGCGCCCCGCCGCGTCAAGGTGAACGCCATCGTTTTAAACGACGGCGACGACCCCACGCTCCACGCCCCTACGCCGGAGCAAGTCGAAGACTTTTTGGCTATGGTTAGGGCAGCCGAAATACAAATCACGATCCGCAACCCGCGTGGCCGCGACATTCTCGCTGCATGCGGGCAACTTGCGTACAAAAAGGAAGGTAAAGTATGTTAACGCAGAACCTCCCGGATTTCTGGGACAACCTCTATGCCGAAGGCAAGGATTACTGGAATCTCAAGAAGGTGACGCCCGCTTTGACGGAATTTTTCAAGCACCCCTCTTGTCCCGCAACAGGCTCTGTCCTGGTTCCTGGCGCTGGTTTTGGCTACGACGCCGAAGCCTGGGCTCTCCGCGGTCACGACGTGCTGGCAGTCGATTTCGCCCCTTCCGCAGTTGACGAACTCGACCACCTGAGCCGCAAGCACAAAAACCTGCGCTCTCTGGACCTTGACCTGTTCTCGCTCTCGCCCAAGGACGACAAGCGTGGCGGCCAGCTTTTCGACATCGTCTATGACTACTGCGCTTTCACGGCAATCCATCCGGGCCGCCGCGACGAATTTTTTGAAGTCTGCTACAAGATGATGAAGGATGACGGTCTCCTGATTCTGTTCCTCTATCCGCTCATGAACGGAAAGACCCTGCAGGGTCCGCCGCACGCCACTAGCGAAGGCGAACTCATGGCCCGTCTCGGTGGCGTGTTCGATGTTGTCGAACGCATCAAGCCCACGAACAGCATTCCCGGCCGCGAAGGCAAGGAAGAAATCTGGCTTCTGAAGAAGTGCCTGTAAGCCTCTTCGCGAAACGCACTAATTTAAAGGCGAGCGGAATTCAACCGCTCGTTTTTTTTCTACCTTTTTACCAAATTTTTAACGCGGCCAAGCCGCTTCAACGAAGACACAAGGATTAAGTTATGGCAAAAGATTTATGCCCCTGCGGTTCCGGTAAGGAATACTGCGAATGTTGTGAACCGATTATCAAGCAGAAGGCCCTCGCGGCAAGCCCCGAAGCTCTGATGCGTTCCCGCTACACCGCCTACGTGAAGCAGGAAATCGGCTGGCTCAAGGAATCCCTCGAAGCCACCCAGCGTAGCGACTTCGACGAACCGAGCGTGACCGCCTGGAGCAAGGAATCCGAATGGCTCGGCATTGAAATCAAGCAGACCAAGACCGAAGAAGAAAAGAACATCGGCTGGGTCGAATTTGTCGCACGCTTCAAGCAGGGCAACATCACCCGTAACCACCACGAACTCGGCGAGTTCCACAAGGTGGGCGGCGCATGGTATTTCTACGATGGTCGTGCAGTGAAGCAGGAAACTGTCCGTCACGAAGGTCCGGTCGTTGGCCGTAACGATCCGTGCCCGTGCGGTTCCGGCAAGAAGTACAAGAAGTGCTGCGGTGCCAACAAGTAATTTTCAGTTCAACAACTAATAACTAGTAACTAAGCAAATGTTCAAAGTTTTCGTAGATGGTGAAGCAGGTACCACTGGCCTGCAGATTTATGAGAGACTCGCAAAGCGTAACGACATCGAAGTGTTGCGCATTTCTCCCGAACTCCGCAAAGACATTAACGAACGTAAGCGACTCATCAACGAGTCCGACGTGACGTTCCTGTGCCTGCCCGATACTGCGGCTATCGAAAGTGCAGCCCTCTGCGAAAATCCGAACACGCGCGTAATTGACGCATCGACAGCACACCGCGTTAACCCCGACTGGACCTACGGGATGCCGGAACTTTCGGCTGCACAGCGCGAAGCCATTGCCAAGAGCAAGCGCATCGCGAACCCCGGTTGTCATGCCTCGGGCTTTATCTTGGGCGTACACCCGCTGGTTGCCGCAGGAATCCTCCCGAAGAGCGCAAACCTTGCCGCCTACAGCATCACCGGTTATTCCGGCGGCGGCAAGAAGCTGATTGCCGAATACGAAGAAGCTGCGGCACTTGCACATGCAGCAGGCGAATCGAAGGCTATCATGGCACCCGCCCCGTACGCTTTAGCGCTTGCTCACAAGCACCTCCCCGAAATGAAGAAGTACTGCGAACTTGAAAACACGCCGTTCTTCAATCCGGTGCTTGGCCCTTATTACAAGGGCATGGCGGTCACCGTCGCCATCTTTGCAAATGAACTCACCAAGAAGGTCGGCCCCGAAGGCCTCACCGAAATCTTGGCGAAGCACTACGAAGGTTCCCGCTTTGTGAAGGTGATGCCCTTTGAGCCAGCCCCCGTGCTGTTCAACGGCCGCCTTGACGCTACCGTCTGCAACGATACGAACAACGCCCGCATTCAGGTGTTCGGCAACGAAACCGTGATGCAGGTGACGACTATTATCGACAACCTCGGCAAGGGCGCAAGCGGTGCTGCCATTCAGAACATGAATATCGCGCTCGGCCTCGACGAAGGAATTAGCCTTTAATGTTCCTAGACGAAAAATCAATTGAAGTTCGCTCCGGTAAGGGCGGCGATGGCATTTGCAGTTTCCACCGCGAAAAGTTCGTACCCCTCGGCGGTCCCGATGGCGGTGACGGCGGTCGCGGCGGCCATGTGATTCTGCAGGTGAACGAACAGTTCTCTACCCTGCTCGACATGGGTAACGCACGCCTGTACAAGGCTCAAAGCGGACAGCCCGGTGGCGCCAAGCGCTGCACCGGTCGTAGCGCCGAAGACCTGATCGTAGACGTTCCGCGCGGCACCATCGTGAAGGATGCTGAAGGCCGTATCTTGGCGGACCTTACCGAACCCGGCCAAAAGTGGATTGCAGCCCGCGGTGGCAAGGGCGGCATGGGCAACCAGCATTTTGCAACGCCTGCCAACCAGGCTCCGCGCAAGTGCACGCCCGGCGAAAAGGGCGAAAAGCGCGAACTTTTCCTGGAGCTCAAGCTTATGGCAGACGTGGGCCTCGTCGGATTCCCGAACGCAGGCAAGTCCAGCCTCGTGAACAAGATTTCGAGCGGTCGCCCGAAAGTCGGCGACTACCCGTTTACCACCCTTGAACCGGTGCTCGGCATCGTGCAGATGAACGGTCACAGCTTCGTGGTCGCAGACATCCCTGGTTTGCTCGAAGGTGCAAGCGAAGGCAAGGGTCTCGGCCACCAGTTCCTGAAGCACATTGAACGCACGCACACGCTGTTGTTCGTGATCGACGGCTTTGCCGAAAATGCCTATGAGCAGTTCACCGTCCTTAAGGAAGAACTCAAGGCATTCCACCCGAAGCTTGCCAAGAAGCCTTACGTGATCGCCCTCAACAAGAGCGACCTCGGCATCGACGAAGCGATCAAGCAGTTCAAGGCCCACAAGGAAGCCGTCATCGTTACCTCCGCTGTAACAGGCGACGGTTGCAAGGAACTCACCTTGGCTCTGGACGAAGCGGTGCCCCACGTGCAAAAGAAGAAAGTCGGCTGGGAAAGCAAGAGTGTTGTCGCCGGCAAGACTAGCGACAGCAAGAGCGGCGCCAAAACCGCGGCCAAGAAGAGCGCCTCCGCCAAGACGGGTGCAGCCAAGAAGACGACCGCATCCAAAAGCACTGGCGCAAAATCCGGCTGGAGCAAGAAGAAGGCTTAACGAATGGCGAAAAAGGAACAGAGCACTCCGGTCATCGTGAACCGCAAGGCGAACCACCTCTACTTCGTCGACGAGACGTTCGAGGTGGGCATTATGCTCATCGGTTCGGAAGTCAAGTCTATCCGCGATGGCAAGTGCACCTTGGGCGAAGCATGGATCGACATCGACGAGACCAAGAACGAAATCTGGCTCGTAGGTGCGCATATCGACGAATACCTTTTCGCGAACCGCTTCAACCATTTTCCTGCTAGGCGCCGCAAGCTTTTGGCCCACGTGCACGAAATTGCCAAGATGCGCAAGGCCAAGGAGCAAAAGGGATGCACGCTCATTCCCTTGAAGCTCTACTTCAAGAACCGCCGCGCCAAGCTCGAAATGGGAATCTGCCGCGGTAAGGATCAGCGCGACAAGCGTCAGGACATCATCAACCGCGACGCAAAACTTGAAATGGCCCGCGCGGCAAAGGCGCATAAATAATGAGAAACCTTGTTTGGCACATTCTCCTTTGCGTCGCTCTCGCAGCTTCTGCCTGGGCTAGCAACAAGGTTGATGCTGAACAAGTCGCCAGGGAACACAAGGCCAGCTTCCACTGGTTTCCCGTCCAAAAGACATTCCTGCTCGCAGGGGAAGGTGACACGCTCAAGTTTGCCATCGGGCTCCCCTACGTCAGTAGCCACGGCAGCTCCATGGAACTCAAGCACGCCCCCGAAATTACGGACGGACACATTCTGCTTGATTCCGCAGATGTCGCAGGCCTATTTAAGGATGGATCCCGTCAGTCGCCTTCGGCTCCTTCCAGGATGACTGACACGAACAAGGTCGCAGCAGCATCCACACCGGCTCCGACAGCAGCACCCGCAGCAGTCCCTGCAGCATCAGTCGTCACCAAACCCAAGAACGAAACCGCTGGTACCCGCGAAGTCAAGACCATCGTGATTGACCCCGGCCACGGCGGCAAGGACACCGGCGCCCAGGGCAAGAATTCCAATGAAAAGGATATCGTACTCGCCGTCGGCAAGCTCCTGAAAAAGGAACTTGAAAAAGAAGGTTTCAACGTCAAGATGACCCGCGACAAGGACGTGTTCATCGAACTCGGCGAACGCGCGAACCTCGCTAACCAGTGGGATGGCGACCTGTTTATCAGTCTACACTGCAACGCGATTGACGCCACGCCTGAACGCAAGAAGCAAATCAAGGGCTACCACGTGTACGTGCTCCGCGCCCCCGAAAGCGAAGAAGACAAGGCAATTGCCCGCCGCGAAAACAAGGTGGCCACGCTCTACGGCGAAAAGAATGCCAAGGAAGAACTCTCCCCCATCGAATGGTTCAAGCTCGAGGCTCGCCTCGAAAAATACAAGCAGAACAGCTACATGTTCACCGAAGAAATGCTCAAGGCTTTTGACGGTGGAAAAATCAAACGCCAGGGCGGAGGCGTCGGCGGTGCAGGATTCATGGTGCTCGTCGGTGCGCTCATGCCCGCAGTCCTCTTCGAAATCGGCTTCATCAGCAACCCCGAAGAAGAAGCCTACATGATGACGACCAAGGCGCAAGAAGACATCGCCGCGCGCGTCGCAAAAGCGGTCAGCACTTACAAGGCCGCCGTTCACAACTACCGCGAAACTTTAGGCAGATAAAGCCGCGGGAAACTCCCGGAAGACAATCAGACGAAAAGAAAAACCGACTGCAATCGCAATCGGCTTTTTTATCACAATATTTTTGAGATTATCATTGCACCCGGTCGGCAGCATCAGTGATTATATCTAAACATTCCTTAAGAATTTTATCGTACTTTTCCTGATAGCGTTCGTTTGTCGAAAGCGTTCCACCCACACAGGTATAGGTCTTGGCAATATAGCCATCAAACCACTGTTTTGAGTCATACTTTAAACTCACATGCTCAACATCATGTTCATATTCATCCATATAATAGGGAGATAAATTACCCTTCAATTTTTTATTTTCACGATCCAGCAGTCCTTCATAGAACTGTTTTTGAGCATCGGTCAAACCCAAGTCAGGCATTTCCAACGCATCGGACAGTCTCTGATAGATTTCCTTTTGTACATCGGCAAGAATATCCGCAAACAAGGCAAAGCCATCCAACGAGCACTGGACATAGTTT
>LVAE01000039.1 GCA_001603905.1 Fibrobacterales bacterium Fibro_02 | reverse complement strand
ATGCTTGTGAGCTGGCGCCTCTTGGGCACCGAGAATCCGGACACGGAATTCAACCTTTACCGCGACGGAACGAAAATCACCACCATCGGAAAGACTGCTGGCACGAACTACCTGGATGCTGACGGCAAGACGACTTCCAAGTATACGGTCGCTGCCGTGGTGAACGGCAAGGAGGGCAAGGCGGAAGGCGCACTTATTGTGTTGGACCAGAACAGCAAGGGATTTCCGTACAAGACCATCAATGGTCTCAATGTGCCCAAGGACCAGACGATGCCGGACGGTTCCACATGCAGCTACAGCCCCAACGACATGAGCGTGGGCGACCTGGATGGCGATGGCGAGCTGGATTTGGTTCTCAAGTGGGATCCGAACAATTCCAAGGACAATTCCCAGTCGGGTTACACGGGATCGGTGTTTATTGACGGCTTGAAGATGGATGGAACCCTCCTGTGGCGTATTGACCTCGGCAAGAATATCCGTGCCGGCGCCCATTATACCCAGTTCATGGTCTACGATCTGGATGGCGACGGTATTGCCGAAATCGTGATGAAAACCTCCGACGGCACAGTCGACGGCAAGGGCAAGGTCATTGGCGACGGTTCCAAGGATTACCGCTCCTCTTCGGGAACGATCATGACCGGTAACGAGTTCCTGACGGTGTTCAAGGGAAATACCGGCGAGGCTGTTCATACGATTAACTATTGGCCTGCCCGCGGAAAGATTTCGGGTGATAGCTATGGAAACCGCGATAACCGCATGCTGGCGGCGATTGCCTACCTCGACGGGGTTCACCCGAGTGTCATTATGAGCCGCGGTTACTATACCGAATTCTTTGTGGCCGCCTATGACTTTGACGGCAAGGAACTCAAGACTCGCTGGCAGCACAGTTCCGACAAAGCTGGCCAAGGACTTTATGGCGAAGGTAACCACAACCTTTCCGTTGGCGACCTGGATGGCGACGGTTTTGACGAAATCGTTATGGGGGCTGCCGCACTCAATCACGACGGTACACTCCGTTATCGTACGGGCTTTGGTCACGGCGATGCGATGCATCTTTCTGATATGGATCCTGACCATCCGGGTTTGGAAGTCTACGATGTTCACGAAGAAAAGCAGAATGCGTATAGTGAAGAATTCCGCGACAAGGATGGCAAGGTCATCTGGGGAACGACTCAGACCCAGGCTGGATATGTGGACAATGGCCGTGGCATGGCTGCCGATGTCGATTCCACGAATCGCGGCTTCGAAATGTGGTCGGGTACTAGTGGTGGAATGCGTACCGTGAAGGGGACTCTTTTGAATGAGACTAAGCCCTCGGTCAATTTCCGCATTTACTTTGACGGTGACCTGCAGGACGAACTGCTGGATGCTACAGGCGGTGGCGGCAGCGGTGGAAAGATTGAAAAGTGGAATTCCAGCAAGAAAACCGTCGATCGCTACTTCAGCTTCTATGAAGTGAATAGCTCGACTCTGAACAACTACACCAAGGCGAATCCCTGCATTGTGGCAGACCTGTTTGGCGACTGGCGTGAAGAATTCATTGCCCGTTCCAGCACGGATCCTTCGACGATTACGATTTTCCAGACTCCCGTGACGACTCCGCACAGGCTCTACACGCTGATGCATGACCCGCAATACCGCGTGAGTGTTGCCTGGCAGAACGTTGCCTACAACCAGCCGCCTCATGCGAGCTATTACCTGCCCGACATGGTGAAGAATCTGAAGAAACCCGACATTTACATGCTTGGTACCGAAGGTGTCGCGGGCCTCGCTCCTTCTATTTCGAAGGTGGGCGATGGGCTTGAAAACCAGGGAATCCTGCTGGGTAATGCAATCGAGAGCTTCGGCTACAAGTTTATCGGCTGCGACGGCGTGAAGGTGACTGGACTCCCGAAGGGCGTGACCGCGAAGGTAGAGGGTTCGACCGTGACCATTTCGGGAACTCCGACGGAAGCGGGCGTATTTGCCTACACCGTTGTAACCGAAGGTGGTGAGGGTGATGCCGCGTCTGCGAAGGGAGTGCTCTCTGTTGCTGCTCCGGGAAATGCTGAAGAGGTTGCGACGAAGAAGGAGGCCTCCAAGGTTGATGCTTCTACGCCCGATGCGGGAATCGGCTGGTCCGAGACGACCAATACGGGCTTTGTCGAGAAGGGATACTTCAACTTCGACAATTCCACCGCAAGCTACGGGACATGGAACCTGCATTCCGAACATACTGCTTCTACCACCATCAGCATCCGCTTTGCAAACGGTGGCAGTGCCGCACGCGATATGGAACTTGTGGTGAACGGAGTCAAGGTAGGGACAGTCTCTATGGATGCGACCGGCGGCTGGACGACTTGGCTTACGACCGATGCGAAGATTGATTTGGCGAAGGGACTCAATACGATTACGCTCAAGTCGACGACTGCCGATGGTGGCGCGAATGTGGATATGTTCTACTTCGATATCGAAGGCGTGAGCGCCTATGCGGGCCAGGTCGACGAGCAGACCACGATAAAGCCTGTTGCAGCTTCTGTGCGTGGAATGGTGTTCAACCCCTCGACGGGTGTGTTGTACACCCCGAAGGCAGGCCTTGCTGAAATTTACTTCTACGACATGTCCGGTGCGATGCGCTTGGGTATCTCGAAGAATGTTTCTGCGGGATCTACAGCGATGGCACACGACCAAGAACTGCTCCCGAAGGGAATGTACTTGGTGAAGGTTAAACTTAACGGAAAGGCTGTTTTCGCAAAGAAATTTGCGAAGCAATAAAACACCTCACTGCCTAGCCCTGGTCTTTCGAGTGTTGGACTGGGGCTAGGCAATTTAGGGTATTGGTTATGAAAATGTTTAATAAAATTTGGCAAACGGTAGTTGTCGCATCGATGGTTGTTGCTCCGTTACTGTGGGCAAAGGTTACCATCTTTATGTTGGGCGATTCCACCATGCAGGACTGGGCCGATGGCTATTATCCCAAGCAGGGGCAAGGTCAGGATTTTCATTACTGGTTTGACGTCAATAAGGCTGCCGTTGAAAACTGGGGTAAGGGCGGAATGTCCTTAGGTGGCGGTGGTCTCGATAAGAAGGGAAATACCGCTGTCGGTTACTACGATATGTTCTGGAAGCATGGTTGCACTTCGGGAAGCAACTGCATTGCCGATAGGGTGCAGGCTGGCGACTATGTGGTCATCCAGTTTGGTATCAACGACGTGAGCTACAGTAACGAGGATTTCTTCAGGTCCAATATGGCGCAGCTGGTGAAGGAAGTCCGTGCTAAGGGCGCTTATCCGATTATCATGAGCCCGATTCGCCGCCTGTATTACGATTCCCCGACGCAGATCCACAATAGTTATCGTGGCTATCCGGCGCTGAACCAGAGCTTGGCGGATTCCTTGAATGTGCCGTTCATCGACATGAGCGAAATGGTTGCGAATTTCATGATTTCGGTGGGGTACACCTATTCTGCACAGTTTATTTTCAACCATGCGACCAAGGATGAATATTCCAATCTGGGCTCTGACCAGGCTGATGATGTTCATTTGCAGATGAACGGTGCGAATGCTTTTGGCAGAATCATCACGGAACAGATGCGTGCCCATTCGGATCCGATTGTAAAGAAGCTTGGCGACTATATGGCGCCCATGTACCAGGTGAGTGTCAAGGTTTCTCCTGAAGGCGCCGATAGCGCTACATCGCTTGCCGCTTATTATCCGCAGGGAATGACGGTAATGCTCAAGACTGTCCCGAAGTCTGGTAAGAAGTTCCTGGGCTGGTACGACGGTAACGGCAACAAGGTGGGTGCGTCCAACCGTACCAATGTAAAGTCTCCTTATATCTACACCTTTACAATGGGGAGTGCCGCGACGCAGTTCACGGCGGTTTACGAAGGCGGTACGGCGCAGAAGTATGAAGGCGACGGCAAGGCTCTCACGAGTTTCCCGACCACGACCCCGAAGAGCCTTGATGACGTGACTTTTGAACCGTTCACTCCGATGGATGGAAGCGGAGAGTCTACGGTTGAAGTCGATAAGGATATCAAGAAGTTCTTCGATGCCTTTACTCCCGATACAGCTGGAATCGGTTGGTCTCAAAATGATTGGACCGGTTTCTCGGGCGAAGGCTTCTATAACTTTGACAATTCAAATGTTTCTTTTGCAAGTTATAAAATGAAGTTCCCTGGCGCAGGCTACGTGACGCTTGCCGTGCGCTATGCAAATGGCGGAACGACGGACCGTATGTTCAACGCCTATCTGGATCATGACTATTACTTGAGTGCTCCTCCGACGGGTGCCTGGGATAAGTGGGATACCGCCTACGTGGTGATGGATGCACCGCAGGGCGAGGCGGAACTCAAGTTCATGTCGGTTACAAACGATGGTGCGCCGAATATCGATGCGTTCGGCTTCAATATCGAGGGCGTGTGCCGCGTGAGCGAAGGCTGCCCTGATGTCAAGGATACTACCGATTCCTTGATGGAAATTATTGCCCCAAAGGTAATGTATTCTGATTTTGCCCGGTTGAAAGGCGATCTTCTGCAAGTGAATGGTGCTGAAAAAGCCCGCGTTGAAGTGTTCGACTTGCGTGGCCGTTTGGTGGCAAAGCGAATCGTCGAAAACGCTTCTGAAGTTTCTCTTGCAAACTTGGTGAAGTCTACCGGACTCTATCGCGTTGTCGTGAAACAGGGAAGTGCCCGATTCTCGGCGACTTATGCAAAGGTGAAATAAATAAAGTGTCTTTCTTCATGGTCATCCTGGAGCGTAGCGACGGGATCCAACGCTGGATTCCCTCCCTTCGGTCGAGAATGACTGAACCGAAGAACTACTCTACGTACTGTTAACTAATCATTGTTATGAAAAAAGTTTTAAAATTTCTTCTTGCTGCTGCCGTGTTCGCGGGTGTCGCCGTGAGCGATTCTACGAGCTTTAAGGTTCACGTGATTGGCGACTCCACGGTCTGTAACTACAAGGACAATGCCTACCCGCAAACGGGCTGGGGGCAGATTCTGGGTAGTTTCTTTGACGGTTCCCGCGTCCAGGTGGTGAACTACGCTATCGGCGGTCGCAGTTCCAAGACGTTCGTGCAGGAAGGCCGCCTGGACGAAGTGAAGAAGAATCTCCAGAAGGGCGATATCATGATGGTCCAGTTCGGGCATAACGACCGTTATTTTGGGAGCAAGGCTCGCGAGGTTCCCTTTGATTCGCTTGGCTATTGGCTACAGCAATATGCCGATGTGGCTAAAGGTGCGGGCGTTACCTTGGTGTACGTGACCCCGATGAACATGAACATGGGAGCCAACGGCCGTAATATCTTTACGGAATACAACGTTGTTGGCAAGATGGAAGAACTTGCCAAGAAAAACGGCGCCGTTTACGTGAACCTGAACGCAAAATCCTACAACGCCTACAGCAAGAGCTGGGACCCGGCGTATGTTTCCCGTTACCAGTTCAAGATGTTCCTGGCAGGGGAATACCCGAATTACCCAGATGGTGTCACTAACGATGGAACGACGCACTTTCAGGAATCGGGCTCCATTGCGCATTGTCAGTGGATTGCCGAGGAACTTGAAAGCGCCCTGAAAAATGAATCGTACATTTCTGCCGATAACAAGGCGAATTTGACACAGCTCGTGTCTGCCCTCAAGCCGCGTTATGCCTTTACGGTCAAGGCGAATGTTTCGAACAGCAAGGGGCTCATTACGCATAACCAGCAACTCCCCGGCGGCGCTCCGCTTACTTTGCATGTAAGCCCTGGTAGCTTTGGCAAGAAGTTTGTTGGCTGGTACGATGACGACTGCAATAAGCTTTCTGCCGATTCGAACTACTACGGCAAAAAGACCCTCTACCGCGCGGCAACCTATACGGCCGTTTTTGATGGAGGCCCCGCTTGTGAACCTACGGCTCACGGCGAAGAACAGATTGGTGATAATCCGACTTCTTCTAGCTCCGTGGGACCGGAATCTTCGGCCTCTATTGACACGGCGCTCTGTTTTACGGGTGTTGCCGACGAAGCCTGGCCGTCTCCGATTGATATGGCGAGTCCTGAAGCGGGCGATGGCTGGACGGAAGCGAACCACGAAGGCTTTACGGGCCAGGGTTTCTTTAACTTTGACAACTCCGCCTACAGCACGGCTACTTACAATGTGACTTCGGACCAGTCGGCATCGAACGCGCGCGTAATGATCCGCTATTCGTTCCAGGGAAATACGGATCGCGATATGAAGCTGACTGTCGATAATGGTGAGTACGATGTGACATTCAAGTCGACCGGAAGCTGGGACAAGTGGGATACCGCTTACGTCGAGGACGTGTGGGTGGATGCTCTTGACTTTAAGGTGAAACTGGCTTCTGCTTCGGCAGACGGCGGCCCGAATATCGACATGATTGCCTTCGACATCAAGGGCGTTTACCGTACCGGTTGCAGCCCTGCAAAGGTAAAAGGCGACGCGGGTTCTTCTTCCTCGTCCGAATCCTCTTCTTCGGAAGGTGGCAAGACTTCTATTTTCGATAATCTTCCTGTTGCTGGATTCCATTTTGATGCCGCTCGCCAGACAGTGTCGACTTCTGGAGGTTTGCTCAAGGTTCAAATCGTGGATGCCTTGGGAAAAATGGTTGCCCAGGAAATGCGCCAGGTTGCTCCGGGAACGGTTCCGCTGCTGCAAAAAGACGCAAGAATGCCGTATGGACGCTATTTTGTGCGGGTGCAATTGGATGGTCGAGTCGTAATGTCTTCTTTTTTGTATATTAAGTGAAAAATGGAGGCTTTATGAAGCTTTTTAAGTTGACTGTTTCTGCTTGCGCCCTGGCTGCCGCAGTTTCTTTTACCGCTTGCGATGATTCTTCTTCGGCATCCGATGAAGGCAAGGTCTCTTATGATTGCTCGGTCAAGGATGGCGTAAAGGTTGCTTATCCGAAGGGTGGCGAATCCTTCAAGATTGGTGACACCATTACCGTCGTTTATGGTGCTGATGTCGAAGATTCCGGATACCGTATCCTTCTTAAGACGGATGAAGATGATGCCGGTATGGATATGCTGGATGAATCCCTTGATCCTGCCCATCTGGATGGAAAGACCTGCAATGAGCAGAAAGTCGTCTTGAAAATGGACTTCTTGCCGGATAGTGTAGAATTGCCTCTCTTGAAGGCTTTGGTTCGCGTCTCTCCCTATAACAAGACTGCCAAGGGCGCAAATTCCGGCTCCTTCAAGTTGGCCGAGTAATTGAACGCGACCCTTAAATTTGACGATACTTCGATCACCGTAGCCCTTGTGGGTTGCGGTGGTTTTATTGGTAGCCACTTGTTGCGAGCCATCTTTGAACGTACGAGTTGGCGTGTTTTCGGTGTTGACCTGGATTCGTACCGCATTCAGGAGCATTTGGCAAATCCAAGGTTCGAATTTTTATGTGCAGACCTTGCGGATCCGACGGTGGTGGAACGCATTGCGCAGTTCCCTGTTGTCGTGAACTTGGCGGCCATTTGTACGCCCGGTCGATATATGGCAGAGGCTGCCGAGGTCATTCGCAGCAATTACGACCATCCGCGTGCCTTGGCCGATGCTTGTGCCAGGAGCGGCAGCTGGCTGATTCATTTTTCGACCTCCGAAATTTATGGTAAGACGGCGGCGGATTCGGGTGCGCTTCTTGAAGATGAATCCGAAATTGTGCTTGGACCGGTTTCAGCTAGCCGCTGGAGCTATGCGACAGCCAAACTCCTGACCGAACGCTACTTGGCGGGGCTTGCTGACCTGAACTGGACGGTGGTGCGCCCCTTCAATTTCGTGGGGCCGTTCATGGACTTTATGCCGGGGGTCGATGGCGAGGGTATTCCGCGGGTGCTTGCGAATTTTTCGACGGCGCTTGTTCGCGGCGAAACACTTAAGCTTGTAAATGGCGGGGTCGCGAAACGTTGCTTTACTTCGGTGCACGATGCGGTGGACTTTATGTTCTGCGTATTTGCGGCGGGTCGCGATCCAGAGCGCCGCGGAAGTGTTCTTTCGCAGGCTTTCAATGTCGGCAATGCGGCAAACGAGGTGCCCATTGCAGAACTTGCGCAGCTGATGCGTTCGGTGTATGCCAATCTTAAGGGAATTCCCGAAAGCGCGGTGCCTGGAGTCGAGACTGTCTCGGGTGAAGAATATTACGGCAAGGGCTACGATGATTCCCTCCGCCGTTTGCCATCGGTTGAAAAGGCGGAACGCCTGCTCGGCTTTAAGGCGAAAATTCCGCTGAAGGAAGCCCTTGAAGAATCGCTTCGGTGGTTCATAAATCATTATAGCACTCACGAGACTGATGTCTGTTGATTACTTTATTTTTGTTCCCGCCTATAACGTCGCGACGACTCTTGCGCCTGTCCTGCAAAAGGTTTCAGACGAAGTCTGGAACCGCTCGATAGTTCTGGTCATTGACGATGGCTCGGTGGACGATACGCGCGGCTCCTTTGAAAATTTTGTGGAAGCTCTCAACAGCGAACCTACTGGCGTCCAGAAAAAAATGCGCCTTCGCTATATGCGGTTTGAACAAAATAATGGCTACGGTGCTGTCGTCAAGAAAGGAATTGCAGAAGGGCTTCGATCTGGTGCAAAATTTATTGCTTGTCTGCATGGCGATGGCCAGTATCCTGCCGAACAGTTGGACGAGTTCTTTAAGTACTTGGAATCTCAAGAAAAAATGGTGACGGATGCTACGAAAAAGCTCGCATTGGTGCAAGGCTCGCGTCATTTGATTCGTGGGGGAGCCAAGGCGGGTAAAATGCCCCTGTACAAGCGACTGGGCGGAAAGTTCCTGACGGCGGTCGAAAATCTCGCCTTCAAGCAGAAATTGACGGACCGTCACAGCGGATTTATTGTCTATTCCTCGGAATTCTTGAAGACTCTCAATCTTGCAAAACTGAGCCCGAGTTTTGATATTGATCTCGAAATGATTTCGATTGCCGATGCACGAGGCTTTAAACTTGCGGAACTCCCGATTCCAACTCGCTATGATGGCGAAAAATCGAACCTGAACGTAATTTCCTACGGTTTGCGCGTTTTGCGTCAGGTTATACGCCGCTTGGTTGCTTGATTATCTGCCTACTTTTTTGCGTATTTTCTCTCGTCTCTCGTCTCTAATCTTTCGTCTAAAACATATATTTAGAGCATGGTTAAAGATTTAATTCATGCTTTGAACGGTGTGCTGCTCGGAAAGTCCGAGACGGTGGAGCTTTTGGTGATGGCGTTGTTGGCGGACGGTCACGTGCTGGTGGAAGATGTCCCTGGCACGGGAAAGACGACGCTTTCGAAGGCGCTTGCAGCGGCGATTGGCGCGGACTTTGCGCGAATCCAGTTTACGCCGGATTTGTTGCCTGCCGATGTGACGGGCGGTGCGGTATTCAAGGCGAATACGGGTGAATTTGAAATTCGCAAGGGACCAGTGTTTACGCAGGTGCTCTTGGCTGATGAAATCAACCGAGCCTCGCCGCGTACGCAGAGTGCGCTCTTGGAAGCGATGGAAGAGCGCCAGGTGTCGCTGGAAGGCGAACGGTACAAGTTGCCGGAACTTTTCATGGTGCTTGCGACAGAGAATCCGGTGGAGTTCCACGGGGTGTTTCCGCTGCCCGAAGCGCAGATGGACCGCTTTATGGTGCGCATTGCCGTGGGGTATCCGAGTGCGGAAACCGAACTTGAAATTTTGCGGGCGCATCGCACAAGTCGCCCGATTGATACTTTGAAGGCGGTAACGAATCCCGAAGAAATTTTGAAGGCCCGTGCCACGGTGCGCGGCATTCATATTGATGAATCGCTGGAACGCTATGTGATTTCACTGGTGCAGGCGACGCGTAACGACGGTGGCGTGCGTCTGGCGGCTAGTCCGCGTGCAGGTTTGAATTTGGTGCGCATGGCGCAGGCTTGTGCGTATGTGAATGGCCGCGATTTCGTGAATCCCGATGACATTCAGCGGGTGTTCTTCCCGGTGATGGAACACCGTGTCTTTGCCAAGGATAGCGGTGATCCCGATGCCAGCAAGAAGATTCTGCAGGGAATTTTGAAACAGGTCGCGGTGCCGAAATAGATGTCATTTTTCCACTGGTTGATTCGTTCTATTCCGCGGGCCCCGAAAAAGACGGGGCTCCTGATGGCGATATATTTTTGGTGGCTAGATTACTTTACCGCAGCGGGCCGCGCGTTTGCATCGCTGTTTTTGCTGGCGATGTTTGCAGGCGCGGTGCCCGGTTTCTGGGCGGCGTGGATTTTTGCAGGGATTGATTTTCTGCTGTTCCTAGGACTCGTCTTTAGCCTATTTGTGACGGCGAAGCGGAGCAAGATCTGGATTGAAAGTGTCTCAGTGAATCGCGTGCGTGAAGGCGAAACGGCTACGGTGACTGCTTTTGTGGCGGTGCGCTCGACGATTGATTGTGTGACTTTGGGAGCGAACCGTTTGCCGCCCTCGCTTACAGGTTTTGAATCGGCCCGCGCAAAGATTAAGAAGGGCGAGCCGCCGCGCAAGATGGAGTGCCTGGTGCATACGACGCGCCGCGGCTCCTTTATGCTGAATAAGGTCTCGGCGAATGTGCCCGAAATCATGGGACTCTTGCGCTGGCCTTATGGCTTTAACGGCTCGGTGGAATTGCTAGTTTACCCGCGTGCACTCAAGGTGCAAGATTTCCCGTTCCTTACGCAGGGCGCTTCGGGTATGGCGTTTGCACCGTTCCTGATGCCGAGCCTTACTCGAGGCATGAATTTTATTGGTGTACGTTCTTATCGCGAGGGAGATTCCCTGCGCGACTTGCACCACAAGGCGTTTGCCCGTTACGGCAAGCCCTTTACCAAGGAATTCGAGGTGGAACGTGGTGCGGGCGTGATTTTGCTTCTTGATACGGCGACTCCGAACTTCAAGTCACGACTGTATCTGGAACATGCGATTCGCTTGACGGCGGCGGTGGGCGAGTGGCTTCTGGACCGCGAAATCCTCGGACGTTTCTTTATTGATAGCGAAGAGATTGCCTTGGATGGCGGTTCCGAAAGTCGCAAGAATCTTTTGGATGCTCTAGCAAGAATCCCGATGGCGTCCCTTGCGCATGGAAAGCTGCCTGCGCCTTGGGCTCCTGCGGCGCGCCCGATGGATCCGGTGCTTCGCATTGGACTTTACGAAAACGAAGAACCGCTTGTGAATAAGCATATTGTGGTCGGAAAATATCCGGCTTCGACGGAAGATAAATTGCTGGTGGTATCGCCTGAAGAATTGGATGGCCTTGAACGCGGGGTGGTGACTTTATGATGGCAAACGAGAAAGTAGACATCCGCTACGCCTTCAAGGTGTTATTCCTTTGCCTTGCCTCGGTGAATCTGGGGCATACGTTTGATTTCTTGTGGCTCGGCGTTTTATTTGCAATCTACTTTGTGGTCATCGGTGTGCTGAATGCGACGCGCCGCCGCGAATTTGCGAAGCGCCCGCGTTATAATAAGATTCTGGCTTACGGCGCGATTGTGCCGCTCGCATTATTCTGGGTGATGACGCCGTCCGTTGAAAACGGCGTGTCGCCTTATTTGATTTTCTTGCCGGGAATTTACTTGCTGTATTTGGCGGCTTTGCAGGAACGGAGCCGCGGAAACGGCGGCTTTGAGGTCTTTGTCGCCTTCGATGGCGTAGGTGCTTTGCTCTTTGGAATGTACATGGTGCCGCACGGCTGGGGCTTTGTAGGCCTTGTTGGATTCTTGCTTGCGCTCTGTGCTTATAGCCGCCGCGGTACAGCGCCTTACAAGTACGGGCTCTTTTTGCTCGTGATAGCGGCCCTCGGCGCCATCTCTTACGGTGGTTGGCAATACTGGAAAACGCAGCGTTACCGCTATGGCGCGCAGATGGCCGAAAACTATTACCAACGCGAACGAATGATGGGCTTTGATCCGGTCGCGGCTCTGGGTAGCTTTGGGAGCAATTACAATTCCCGCTACAATAGCCAGGTGGTGTTGCGAGTGTGGGACAAGAATCCGTCGCGTTACTTTAAGGCGGCAAGTTACGAAAAGTACGTGGCGGGCATTTGGAAACTGCCGACAAAATTTGCGAAGCGGCTTTATCCTGCCTACTATCAGGTGGACTATGCGGTGTTTGAAACCGCGGATTCGCTGACGAAGGCCGATTCCCTGCGCGAAGTGGAACAGATTTGGGTGCAGTCGACGCTCAATAATTTTGGATTTGTGTTTGCGCCGTACGGTGCCGTGGGCTTTGCGGCGAAAGACGTGGACTCGCTGACTTATTACGCGGGCGGCATGGTGCAGGGCTTGGACGGAAACGGAAAGCGCTCCGACTGGCATTATTTCAAGTGCAAGCCGGTTTCGGCCGAAATTGCGCCGGAGGCATGCTCGTTGCCGGATTCTCTGATGGCTCCGAGTGAAGGAGATTTGCTGGTAGGCGAGCGGTACTGGCCGCTGATCGATACGGTGATTGCTGCAATGGGATTGCGCGACACCGTCCCGACAGATTCTATCTCCGTGAATTCTGCTGCTACGGATTCGACGGCGCTTGCAAAATCGATGCCGGACTCGCTGGTGTTGCAGAAAATGCTTGCCTATTACCTCGCAAATTTCACCTACTCGCTCTCGGTGCCGGGAATTACGCGCTGGAATGGGGCGAAGAATGAACCTTTGGCTGTTTTCTGGCGTGAAAAGCAGGGCTTCTGCGAATACTATGCGACGCTTTCGACGCTGGTGCTTCGCCGCCTGGGAATTCCCTCGCGGTATGCGACGGGCTTTGCAAATCCTGAAGTGGTCGAGGGGCTGCCTTATAGTATTTTCCGGCGCAAGCATTCGCATGCATGGGTCGAAGCCTTTGTGGATAACCGCTGGGTAATCTTCGACCCGACGCCTCCCATTTTGCCGCAGTTTGCGGATGCGCCCAGCTGGTGGAGCGTCAAATGGGAGGGCGTGCGCGGGCGCCTTGCCCGCGTGATGCATGCCCTTAAGGAAGGCGAATGGCGCCGTGTCGTAGACAGTTGGCAGAACCAGTCGACCGCCCTCTTGGAAAGTCCGATTCTGTATACGGTACTTGCCATTCTGATAATTGGCTTTATCGGTAGGAAACTCCTTATTATATATAGGCAAAGTCGCAAAAATCGGAGCTTTGTCTCGTCGCGGGCTGTCCTCTGGGTCAAACGCCTCGATGCGTGCGAAAAGGATCTTGCCAAGGTAGGACTCCGTCGTGAATCTGGTGAAACCGTAGGCAAATTTCTACTGCGACTCGACTCCGAAATTGCAAAACTTGACGCTCAACAGGAGCTCCCGAAATCTACCCCAAACCATCGGAAAATAATCCATAATGCGCGGGAATTTCTCCGCGACTACGAAATGCAGAGATGGCGTGTTTGACGATGCTTTTACACTTTTTGCTTTCTTTGTTCAAAGATTTCACTTTTTTTACATTAATCTTACGCATTCATCGGCAAAAACTGAAAATTCGTCGTTTTTTTTGAAAAATTTGCGCTTTTTTTGAACTTTTTGCCAAAATTACTTGTATATTAGTATCAAAAAATCCGAAAGGGGTCTTTTGACCCCTAAATCTGTTATTGGAGATATATATGGCAGAAGACTTGCAATACCTTATGGAACGCATCCAGAAAGATGCTGTCGATAAAGCAGAAAACGAGGCGGCGGCTATCATTGCCAAGGCCAAGGAAAAGGCGGCCGATATCGTGAAGGCTGCCGAGGCCGAAGCGTCCGCCCGTCTGGAAAAGGCCGACAAGGACGCCGAAGCGTTCACGGAACGTAGCGAACGCACCCTTGAACAGTCCGCCCGCGACCTTTTGCTTTCGGTAGGCAAGAATCTCGAAAAGATGATTATGGACCTGCTGAACCTCCAGGTGGAAAAGTCCCTCGACGAATCCACCGTGAAGTCCATGCTTTTGACCCTTGCTAAGAACTATACTTCTGACATCGAGGTGGATTTCTCCGATGCCGATGCCCGCAAGCTCAGCTCCTTTGTGATGGGCGAGTTCAAGAAGCAGCTTTCCGCTGGTGTGAAGGTCGAAAGCGACAAGGGTGTCAAGTTCGGTTTCCGCATCAAGCTCGATGGCGGCAAGGTCACCCACGAATTTACAGAAGCTGCAATGGCCGACGCTCTTTCGGCCCTGCTCCGTCCGCAACTTGCCAGAGTGGTAAACGCTGCCGCACAGGCGAAGTAACGCGGGTACTTGATGAGCAGTCCTTCTTACTTGATGGCATCTCTTCCGATGATTGAGTTCGGCGATGCAGCCCCGCTCAGTATGGAAGAGTTCCGCCACCGCTGCATCGGCGTGCTGTCCGAGTCGGAACTTGCGGCTCTGGACGCACTTTTGGATGATGGTGAATGCGAAGAGTGCGACGACGAGTTCGTGCGCGCTTACAAGGCCCACGAAATCCAGATGAAGAACGTTTCGGGCAGGCTCCGTGCAAGCGCATGGGGGCCCGATATCCGTTTTACGGAAAAGTCCTTCCCGGGTTACGATGTCGCCTTTGCCAAGATGATTCAAGATGCGTTTGCCAAGTCGAATCCTATGGAAAAAGAGCAGGATATCGACAAGGCCCGTTTCTGGCTTGTGGACTCGCTCGCGGGAGTGGGCGAGGGTACCGTCAAGCATGTTTACGCTTATGCGATCAAACTGAAGATTTGTGAACGTTGGGCGCGCCTCTCCGAACAAGCGGGCGACGCTGCCGTGTTGAATGTTATTAATGCAAACGATCCTGCATACGCC
>LVAE01000038.1 GCA_001603905.1 Fibrobacterales bacterium Fibro_02 | reverse complement strand
CATTTTGGATATTGCGTGTGGCAATGGAAATTATTCTTCGTATCTTGCACAAAGAGGCGCTTGGGCTACTCCTGATAGGGGTATCTTGAAAATGTGTCTCGGATTAGGCAGACAGTGCGATTGCACTGTCTGCCTTTTCTGTTGTTTTCGCAGTTTCTTCTTCGATGATATCTGCCGTATCCTCAGTTAAGTCGAAGTCCCGGAACTGGATGCGCACCTTCTGCGGGGAGTGCTTGGAGTATTTGACTTCCTTTTCATAGACGATGATCTTGGCGACGAAGGTATGGAGCAGTTCCGGGGTCAGCGCGTCCATGTCGGTGAAGCGCTTGGCCTTGGCGATGAAGTTCCTGGCGTTTGCGACGCTGCTCCGCAGCTTCTCCAGTCGTTCCGCCTTTTCAGGGATGGATTCGGCCAGCTGTTTCTTCTCCTCGGTGTAGGCGGCGGAGAGCATTCGGAACTGTTCGCTGGTCACCCGCCCCAGGGCACTGTCCTCGTACATCCGCTTGAACACCGTATCCAGTTCCCCGGCCCGCTTCTTCATCGCGGACAGCTCCCGTTCCACCAGCTTGATCTCTTTCGCCACCTCGGAGGACTGCTTCTGCTGAATGTATTCCGCGAACTGCTCTGGATGGCTTCTGGCGAACGCGGCGGCTCTGCGGATGGTTTCCAGTACGATCTCCGTGAGCGCGACCTCACGGATATAATGCCCTGTACAGGCTTCGGCGCCGTCTTTCTTATAGGTGCGGCAGGTGAAGTTGTTCTGTTCCGGCTTCATGGTGTGGGCGCGGTGCAGTACCATGGGCTTTCCGCAGTCGGCGCAGTACACCAGGCCGGAGAACATATCCTGCTCGTCCATGTTGGTGCGGCGGCGCTTGTGGGAACGCACCTCCTGCACGATGTCCCATGTCTCCTGGTCCACCAGGGCCTCGTGAGTGTTCTCAAATACGAGCCAATCGGACTTGGGACGCTCCCACTTCCTCTTATCCTTATAGGACTTAGAGCTGTACCGCATATTGACCGTGTGCCCAAGGTAAACCATGTTCTGAAGCATATCCGCCACCATATCACTGGTCCAGTTATACGGGTGTTCCGTGTTCAGACCGGAGTGGGAGATCCCGTACTTGGTGCAGGCGTACATGGACGGAGAGTAAATGCTTTCGTTCTTGAGCTGTTTTGCGATCTGGGACGGTCCCATGCCGCTGGCGCACATGGCGAAGATGCGTTTCACGACCATGGCCGCTTCCTCGTCTACCACAAGCGGAGATTCCTTTTCCTCTCCCTTGCGGTAACCGTAGGGAGCGCGGGTCCCGACCCGGACGCCCCGCTGCGCCTTAGCGTTTAAGACTGCCCGTACCTTGCGGCTGCAGTCCCGAACGTGCCACTCGTTGAACAGGTTTTTGAACGGCATCAGCTCGCTGCTGGTTTCGTACAGGGTGTCCACACTGTCGTTGACGGCGATGTACCGCACATTGTTGGACGGGAAGATCTCCTCAATGTAGAGCCCGGTGTGGAGCTGGTTTCTGCCCAGACGGGACAAGTCCTTGGTGATGATGACGGCCACATTGCCGTTTTCCACTTCCTCCATCATCTCCTCGAAGGCGGGACGGTTGAAGTTGGCGCCGGAGTACCCGTCGTCAATGAAGAACCGGGTGTTTGAGAAACCATTGTCATCCGCATATTTTTTGAGGATGAGTTTCTGATTCTGAATGCTGTTAGAGTCGCCCTCCAGATTATCATCACGGGAGAGACGGCAGTATAGTGCTGTGTATTTCTGGTTTGGCTGTAACATTTTGACCTCCTTCGATTGGCCAAACCGATTGAGAGATTGTAAGGATACAATACTCTCAATCGGCTCGGAAGTCTATTGGAACCCGTGATCAGGCGGAAAGATTTTTCGCGTCCTCGGTCAAGTCGATGACCTGCTTCATCAGATCGGAGAGCTTGGCCCTTCCTCTGGTGCCAAACTCAGCGCAGACAATGTACTCTCTGCCCGCGACCTGCTGGCGGCGGCTCTTGACGATCTTTCCGTCGCATTCCTCCACCAGCGTATCCTGCACCGCCTTGGCGGAGGGAATGTCCCAGTTGTCACGGTGATCCTCACCTTCAAAACAGCTTCGTTCATTGTAGTTGTAGCGATATGCCATATAGTCTCCTTCCTCATGCTCAGTACATGATCTGCTGATAAGTCTGTTCATCTTCGTGATCGTCCTCTTTCTGACCGAGGGCGATTTTCTTTTCCTTTTCTTTGCGGAGCGTTTTGCTGTCTGCGTGATGACGCATGGTGGTGCTGTCCATCACAGGTCCAGCAGACTGAGACTGCTCCAGTCTCCGCCCCAGGCCCACCACATCAGGAACAACACTGCCTGCGCCATCAAAATGGTCACCACCGTCGGCCAGTCCGATTCCGGAAGATGCAGTTTGGGCAGTCTGATGCTGGGGATGGAGAAACGCTTCTCTTTCTTCTTCCCAGCCTGTTCTGCCATCTCCTCCAGACGCTTCACCGCTTTCAGCAGTTCGTCCATCTGCGCCCGTGTCGGGAGCTGCGCCAGCGACTCGCTGATCTTCTTCTGGTGGCCGGCCTGTCTCTCCGCGTGATACCCCAGCGTGTAGAGGTACTCCACCAGATCCTCCCATTCCTCTTTCGTGGGATACGCTTCGGGCGGAGGCGTCGGCTCCTGCGCTGTCGGCTGTGGTGTAGACTGTGCCGTCTGAACGGGCTGGTTCAGTGCCATGAGCTCGTCCATGGATAATTTCTTCTCTGATCCTGAATTCATATTCCATATTCTCCTTCAGATATTTGTCCCCGAACAGCAGGCGGTCACGGCACTGCCAACCGCTGGGTGTGGTGTAGGTGATGTTTTTCCGGGACTTCTCCCAGCGGACTTTGAAACCCTCGCTCTCCATCAAGGCAATGAACTCATTCCGGCTGGAGGCGTGGCGCATACAGTCGTTGATGATATTCATGAGCTGCAGTTTTTTGCTCTGACCACGGGCCGCCGTGTGATACTCGCCAATGGTCATGGTTTTTGTTTTCTGCTTCTGCTCCCTGGGTTCGAACACAGGAAGAGAAAATTCCATGCACACCTGATCGTTGCGCTGCCGCAGTTCCTGAAGCTGCTCCTTGGCGATGTGCAGTTTACGGCCAGAGTCGAAGTTGACAGAGTTGATCAGGAAATGTGAGTGTATATGCTCACGGTCAGTGTGGGTACAAACCAGAACCTCACAGCCCTCGTAGTACTCGGCCAGCTTCAGCGCGGCGGCATGAGCGGTGGCCGGATCGACCGCTTCGTCTTTTGGGAAGCTCTGCACCATGTGGTAGAACATCACACCGTCGGTTTTGTGGTAGAGCCGCTTGGTCATCATGAACTCGGAGTAGACACTTTCCGGCTGACAGTTGATCCCTGTGACCAAGCGCTGCCCCTCGAACTGTGTTTTCTTGTCCTGCATGGTGTAGCGCATCACGGCGCCCATGCAGCCGCTGCTTTGGCCACGCTTGTAGTTGGTGAACGATACGATAGCCATTGTGTTCACCACCGCTTTCGTTCCAGGATCATCCGGACGGCATCACGCAGTTCAGAGAACACCTGAAGCACGCTGTCCAGATTGATAACAGCGACTCGTCCCATGTGCGCCAGAGTGACGAGCTGATTCAGATTTCTGCCGATGGACTTCAGCTCCTTCAGCACTTCCTTCAGCCCGTCGATGATGACGACCTGCTTACCCAGACAGCATGCAGTCACATAGTCGCTCATGGACATTCCGGAGCGCTTTGCCAATTCCTTGATGACCTCCCGGTCAGCGGAAGCCATCCGGGTACTGAATTTAATATCTTTTTTCATTTAGATCCTCCAAGTCGTAGATAAAGTGGGTCCGGGCAACTGCCCGGAAATTATGCGGAAGGCGGGCGGCGGCTGTGCCGACGACCAGACAATTGCGATGCTGGCCCTCCCAAAAGGGAGGAATTTTCGCTCTACCGCTTCCGCTCAAAATACGGGCAGGCCAGGAGCGTTACCCGGTAACTCTGTTTACAGGGATGTTTGCACCGCAGACAGATTTTGTTATAGGAAACATGCCCGCTGGGCGTACGGAAAAAGTCCCATTGACTGGTTTGCTTCATAATTTTTGATGTACCTCCACATCTTTAATTTTTAGGCGAGATCCCCCTGCTTTTCGGGGTAAATCCCGCTTCAGCGCCGTTTATTTCTCGCGGCCGGGTGGTTACGCCTCCCGCTCTGCAAAGCCGCTCAAATCGGCTCACAGGCGGGAACAGGGTCGCAAGGGTCGATTTCCGGGGCACCCTGAGAATCGTCACTATAGGCACGGCGCAGCTCGATGATTCGCTTTCCGTTGCTGCGCCGAACGGACACTAAAATACCGTTTTTGCTTAGAGCGTCAACACTTTGCAGAATCATGCGGGACACCTTCTTCGGCGTGATACCCTCCCGTCCGTCGGGGTCGATCTTCTGGGACAGCTCCGTGGGAGTGCCGATAAATTCAGAACGGGAAAGGATGTGCAGGCCCCGAGAGAGCAGAGAGTCCACCACAAAGTTCAGCGGCTGGAGCGGCTGGCTCATCAGCGTCTCGCCGTCGATGGTGTGGAAGCGTTTGTCAGATTGTTTCATTTTGATTTCCTCCTTCGTTGTTTTGGGCAAAAGAAAGCTCCCACGAAAATGTGGGAGCAGTATCCATATTGCATTTTCAACGGAGTCCCTTTGCCCTTCACTTGATGATTCTTTGGATTCTGATAAAATGAGAATGTCATAAGACAGCATCAAAATATATATAGGACAGGAGGAACAAATCAATACAACACATAAGGAGATCAGCACAATGAGGCATTTATTGAGCTGCGAATTTAATATCGATACCGCCTGTGTGGAGCTGTGCTTCGCTGACGGCAGTATGATTTCTATAGACTGCACCGCCGCCCAAAGCGAGGTGGCCGACAATATGTACCAGCGGTCAGAGCTCGACGATCTGATTTACAACGATCCGGCAGCATACCTGAAAACCGTAACAGAATATAAACCTCTGGATTGATGGCCAGAGATAAAGCAAGCCGCCTGTGCGGGCATACTAAATGCTCGTACAGGCGGCTTTTTCTCTGGTTCTATTTTTTCAATCATTCTACAATCGTAACGTTAGCCACAAATCGGTAGATGACGAACGGAACCAGCATACCCAGAGTAACTCCGGCCAGCGGGCTTCATGCAAGTGACAGAATTTAGGACAGGAAGTCTACATCCAAGACACTTTGTCTGTAACTGCTTCGAAACAGTTGCATCATCCCAGAATCGCCTTCATATCTTCGTCCGGCGTTGTGATCGGTGCAATATTGTACTGTTCCACCAGAAAGGAAAGCACATTGGGAGACACAAAGGCAGGCAGTGTGGGGCCAAGGCGGATGTTCTTGATGCCCAGGTGCAGCAATGTCAGCAGGATGCTGACGGCTTTCTGCTCGTACCAGCTCAGCACCAGAGACAGGGGCAGCTCATTGACGCCGCAGTCAAATGCATTTGCCAGAGCCACAGCCACTTGAATGGCGCTGTAGGCATCGTTGCACTGGCCCATATCCATCAGCCGGGGCAAACCGCCGATGGTACCCAGATCCAGATCGTTGAAGCGGTACTTGCCGCAGCCAAGGGTCAGGACGACGGTATCGGCAGGGGTTTTCTTCACGAATTCGGTGTAGTAGTCCCGGCCGGAGCGGATGCCGTCACAGCCGCCCACCAGGAAGAAGTGGCGGATGGCGCCGGCCTTCACAGCCTCGATGACCTTATCCGCCACGCCCAGGACAGTGCCACGGGCAAAGCCGGTTATGACGGTGGCACCGCCGTTGATGCCTGTCATGGGGCGGTCTTCGGCGTAACCACCCAGCTCCAGTGCCTTTTCAATGACGGGCGTGAGGTCACGATCCTCACCGATATGGACGGAATTGGGAAAGGACACAGCCTCGCTGGTAAAAACACGGTCTGCGTAGCTGGCCTTGGGCGGCATCAGGCAGTTGGTGGTGTAGAGGATGGGAGCGGGAAGCTCTGCAAACTCCTTCTGCTGGTTCTGCCATGCGGTGCCGAAGTTACCCTTCAGGTGGGGGTACTTCTTCAGCTCCGGATAGGCGTGAGCGGACAGCATTTCGCCGTGGGTGTAGATGTTGATGCCCTTTCCTTCCGTCTGCTCCAGCAGGCACTTCAGGTCGTAGAGGTCGTGGCCGGTGATAACGATGAAGGGGCCCTTCTCGATGGTCAGAGACACGGTAACAGGAGCGGGTGTGCCGTAGGTTTCCGTATTGGCCCGATCCAGCAATGCCATGATGGTCAGGTTCTTTTCGCCCGCCTCCATGATAATGGGCAGCAGCTCCTCCATCCCCCAGTCCTCGCCCAGGGCAAACAGCGCCTTGTACAGGAACTGATTCACGGCTTCGTCCCGGTAACCCAGGACGCTTGCGTGGTAGGCGTAAGCGGCGATACCCCGGATGCCGAAGAGGATCAGGGATTTCAGCGACCGAATATCCTCCTGGGCGTTCCACAGTTTCTTCATGTCGTAGTCGGCGGTACGGCCGCAGGCATTTTCGCAGGTGGCACAGTCAGGAACCATCCGCTGCTTTTCGGCATGGACCCGGTCGATCAGACCCCGAAGAGCCTCGTCGTCGAAGTTCACATTGGTCAGGGTGGAGAACAGGCTTTCCTGCACCAGCTTATCATCTGCGGAGCCGGTAGTGCCGCCGTCTGTTGCTCTGGCCAGGCCGATCAGGGCCCCGGTCAGCGCATCCTGAAGCGCAGCGTCAGCGGCAGTTTTTCCGCAGACACCGGCCTTGCCGGTACAGCCGCTGCACCCAGCGGTCTGTTCGCATTGAAAGCAAAACATTTGAGGATCCATTTGGGGTTCTCCTTATATCATTTTTTATTTCATTTTTCCATCAGTGGTAATCGTAAGCGTTCGGAAGGGGATTTCCTTCCCGCTGCTGTCAAGCGCTCGTTCAACCGCTTTTTCCAGCCCGCCGCAGCAGGGGACTTCCATCCGAACCAGAAGAATGTCCCGAATGTCATTTCCTTTGAGGATCTGAGACAGCTTTTCCGAATAGTCCACACCGTCCAGCTTGGGGCAGCCGATGAGAGTGATGCGGCCGACGATAAAATCCTCATGGAAAGAGGCATAAGCATAGGCCGTGCAGCTGGCGGCGATCAGCAGGGACGCCCCCTGAAAGTAAGGGGCCTGGATAGGGGCCAGTTTGATTTGGACGGGCCATTGAGACAGCCGGCTTTCGGTCTGCGCTGCATAACAGTCGCAGCTTTGACGGGGAATGCTTCGTGCTTCTGTCCCCGGACAGCCACAGGGGAGCGGATGCTCCTGTTTCTTTGCCAGAACTGCTGCATGGTCGTAAGCAGCGGCTTCCCGCTCTGTAAAAGAGATCGCTCCCGCCGGACAAGCAGGCAGACAATCCCCAAGACCGTCGCAGTAATCGTCCCGGAGCAAAATTGCTTTCCCATTTTCCAGACCGATAGCCCCTTCGTGGCAGGCTTCCACGCAAATACCGCAGCCGGTACAGGCGTCTCTATCAATTTCAATGATTCTCCGAATCATGTTCATTCCACCTCCATTTGTTGTTCCGGTTGACACCGTACTTGAATGATACTAAAATTTAAGCAACAAGTCTGTTTGATTTCAAACAAGGAGACTGAAAATGAAAGCATATTTATCGCTTTTGAAGCATACCCCCTTTTTTATGGCCATGTCAGATGAGGAGATCCTGTCGATCCTTCAGTGTATGAGCGCTGTTGTAACACCCTATCCCAAGGGTAGCTATATCCTGAGAGCTGGAAACAGCACCGAGGTCATGGGAATTGTCCTATCCGGCTCCGCAGTCATTGTTCAGGAGGATGTGTGGGGACATCGGAATATTCTGGACATTCTTTCTCCCGGAGATTCCTGTGGGGAGGTATTCGCCGCCTCCATGGGGAGTGTGCTGAATGTGAGCGTGGTCGCCGAAGCCGATTGCCAGGTGTTGCTATTGAACATCAACCGCATTCTCTCAGCCTGTTCAAATACCTGTTCCCACCATGCTCAGCTGATCCGCAATCTGGTCAATGTGATCGCAGGCAAATCTCTGCGGATGCATGATAAAATCAATCATATCAGCAAACGATCTACCAAGGAAAAGCTCCTGTCTTACCTGTCATCGGAAGCAGACCGGTGCGGCAGCCTGTCCTTTACCATCCCCTATAACCGCCAGCAGCTGGCGGACTACCTCTGCGTCGAACGGGCCGCCATGTCGGTGGCGCTTTCTCAGATGCAAAAGGATGGGATACTTCAGTACAGCAAAAACAAATTCACGTTGTTCACATATTCATCGGATTGATTTAGAATGAGCCGGCTTTGAGAAACGGAAAAACAATTTTGCATAATAACGCAAGCCGCCTGTGCGGGCATGGGAAATGCTCGTACAGGCGGCTTTTTGGGTGTCTATCTATTTTTAAAATGATAATTTTTAATTACTTGACCGAATCGGTTATTGGTGTTATATTATAAATAACCGATTCGGTTATTTCGTTGAAAGGCAGGGATCAAAGTGGAAAAATTTTTGGCGCTGACGGAAGAAAAGAAAATGACGATCCTGAACGCAGCACTTCAGTGCTTCGGAAAATTTGGTTATGAAAAAGCATCCGTCAATGATATTGCAGTGGCTGCTCATATCTCCAAGGCATCCATGTTTCAGTATTTCGGAAGCAAAAAACAGCTCTATATTTATCTGCTGGAATACTGTAAAAAGGTCATTGAAGAAATATTTGAAAAAGCACATCTGGATTCCAAAACGGATTTGTTCGACAGGATCCTGGCATCCAGCCGCATGGAAATGGAGAGCTTCCAAAATCAGCCCTTCACCCTGCAGTTTATTACCAGCGTCTGGGAAGAAACTTCTCCCGAAGTAGCCGATGCGCTGGTGATTCTGACAGAGGAAGCCTGCAGCTTCAGAAACGATATGGTTCTTCGGGAGGAGGACGCTTTGAAATTCAAAAACCCGGAGGATGCCCGGCCGGTATTTCAGATGCTGCTTCTGATGGGCGAGGGATATGCGGCCCGGTACCGTGGGGCAAATGCTTTTGACTTTGAGACCGTCATGGATGATTTTGAGAAGAACATCGCAATTCTGCGGAAAAATTTTTATAAGGAGGAGTATCTGAAATGAGCGAGCCAATCATTGTTTTGGAAAAGCTGACCAAGCACTATGGGAAACATCGGGGAATTGACGGACTTAGCTTCTCTGTTGACCAGGGCGAGTTTTTCGGCTTCATTGGCCCCAACGGTGCAGGAAAATCCACCACTATCCGCACGCTGATGGGCCTGATCCATCCCAGCGGCGGCAACGCCTCTATTTTCGGTCTGGACTGCCAGACCAAGGCCAGTGTCATTGCCAGAGATGTGGGCTACCTTCCCAGCGAGAACAGCTATTATGAAAACATGAAGGTACGGGAACTGCTGCAATACACCGCTGACCTGTACGGCAGGGACTGCGAAACGAAAATGTATGAGCTTTCTGAGCGCCTCAATCTGGATTTGACCCGGAAAATAGCAGACCTGTCTCTGGGTAACAAGAAAAAGGTGGGGATTGTGTCTGCCATCATGACCTCGCCCAAGCTGCTGATTATGGACGAGCCTACCAGCGGCTTAGACCCGTTGATCCAGCAGGCTTTCTACGATATTCTGAAGGAGGAGAACAGCCGGGGAACCACCATTTTCTTCTCATCCCATGTCCTCAGCGAAGTACAGAAGCTGTGTGACCGGGTGGCAATCTTAAAAGAAGGCAAGCTCGTGGGCATTCAGTCCATCAAAGAGCTTCGGGAAAGCGGCTATAAAAAGGTCAGCATCACCGTCAAAACAACCATTCCCCGTGACTTCTGGGGATTGCCCGGCATTGCCAACTACACCGAGAGTCCTGACAAGACCTCTGTTTCCTTTATGTATAACGGCAATATCACAGCGATCATCGACAAGCTTCACCTGCTGCATTTGGACGATGTGCTTTTGGAAGAGCCCTCTTTGGAGGAAATCTTCATGCACTACTATGAGTAAGGAGGTGTCAGGTATGGTCATTTTGAAATATGAACTGAAACGGCATCGAACCTATATCCTGGGCTGGACCATCGCCTTGGCTGTGTGTATCTTTTTGATGACACCGACTTATTACAGCTTCCTGGATGTTGCCTCCGTGGAACTCTTTGAAACCATGGGCACCACGGACTTTTACAGGAGTGTCGGCGTATCGATGGAATACTTGACTTCCCCGTTGGGCATTTATGGGTTTCTGACCAGCTTTTTCATGATTGCCTCCGGCGTTTTCGGAATGCACTTCGGCATTTCCGTTCACACCAGAGAATGTACGGAAGGAACTTCGGAATACCTGTTTACAAAGCCCTTTCCTCGGAAAACAATCTATTGGGCAAAGGCATTGACTGTATTGATCGGAGTGGTGGTCGTAGGTGCTGCGTATCTGCTGGCTTCTTTTTTGGCCATGGCAATGTTTCGTTCCGGAACTCCATGGGGAGAGTTTTTTCTGATTGCTCTGTCCCTCACCCTTGTTACGCTGTTCTTTGCTGCAATGGGTCTGATGGTGGGAATTTTGTTTCCCCGCAACCGTAGCCCACTGCTGACCGCCGGATTAGTCGTGTTTGTGGAGTATTGCATAACCAGCTTCTCCAACATCATCAGTAACCGGGCTATCAGTTTCCTGTCCCCATACTCCTTCTTTGGAGCTGCAAAAATTTCCGAAACTGGCTTCTATGATATGACCTATCTTGGCTGGGGCGTGCTGCTGGTTACCCTGTTTTTGGTGCTGTCTTACGGTGTCTTTCTGAAAAAAGACATTCAGTTTCGTTCATAAGGGGGTGCAAACATGAAAACATTGATTAAAAATGAGTTCCGCCAAACCAGAAGGCTCTTGTTGATCTGGTTAGGGATCATGCTGCTTCTGTGCGGTTTCTGCTATTTTGAGCTTCTGTCTCTACAGGACAGTCTGAATGAAATGGCAACGATGGTCAGCCAATTTCCGAGATTGATCATGATTATGTTTGGGGTCAAAGGCGATTTAACCACATCCCTTGGCTGGTATGTGTGCATCTATTTCTGGGAAGGATTGCTGGCGTTCCCTTATGCCATGTCTCTGGGGTTGTCCTGTGTGGCGAAGGAAAAGAAGTTCGGAACCTCGGAATACCTGTTCACAAAGCCTGTGGAACGGAAAACCATTGTACTGGCGAAGGTGATCGTTTCGGCGGTAAATCTGCTGGTGTTTGCCCTGTTCAGCGGTTTATGTAATTATTTTACAATCGTTCTTCCTTTGGGCGGTCTGGAACAGCCGGGAGCAGTGCTCACCACAACCATGGGAATGTTCTTTACCCAGTTCCTCTTTTTCGCTCTGGGGCTGCTGTTTGCCAGCCTGTTTATGTCCTATAAGGCTGCGGTGAGGACAGGTACGATTTCCATGCTGGCTGCCTATGCTCTGGCCTTTACAGCCGAATACACAGAAAATCAAATTTTGGATTACCTGACCCCTCTGCGCTACTACGATGTGTATGAGGTGGCACTGCACGGTTTCCACCTTCCCTATATCTTCTTAACAATCGTTGTGGCAGGCATTTGTGTCGCAGCTGCCCTGAAGCAATGGAAACGGCGGGATTTGTGATTTTACATGAATCGTGTATCTTGAAAAAGGCAGCTAACGATATATGGAGGAAATATTTATGTTACGACCAAAAGAAATAGTATGTAAATGGGTAGATGCCTTTAACAACCATGATGTAGAGGCAATTATGAGCTTGTACCATGATAACGCAACCAATCATCAGGTGACCAATGATCCCGTGATTGGGATAGATGCAATCCGTGAAATGTTTACAGCAGAATTTGCCACTGCCGATATGACTGCCATTGTAGAGAATATCTTTGAAGATGGACAGTGGGCGATTTTAGAATGGAAGGACCCTCTGGGACTGCGGGGATGCGGCTTCTTCCATGTTGTGAATGGTAAAATTCTGTTTCAGAGAGGATATTGGGATAAGCTGTCTTTTCTGAAGCAGCATAATTTGCCTATTGAATCGTTGTGAAAAGGTGAACAGAGCACGAAGTTGAAGGAAGGGCGAAAATGGAGCGAGGAAGAATTATTGTAATTACAGGCCCTCCGGGAACTGGAAAATCGACAGTATGGATGCCATGGAAGGAATATTCTTCTTCGTCGATGCGGGCGGCTTCCTGAAGCCAAACATACAGGTCGTTGCTCTCTGGGTTACAAGGAAGCTCTGAACCACGCCTCTGACGATACAATGCGTACAAGAGAAAAGAGGGAAAGACCGCTGACAGCATTAAAAAAGATGCAATTTTTTCACAGCATACTTTCCGAACCATGTGTGGTGTATGGCACCGCATTTCTCAGCAACACAATATACCAAGTTCGAGGCGGAGAGTCTATTGAAATAAAAAAATCCGAGGAAGAGAATATCTCTCTGCCTCGGATTTTTCGTTTCATCCCTCAATCGGCTGGTGTAGTACCTTCAATTTCAAGATGTCCCTGTGCGGACACGCCCTTCGGTTGTCGCTTTTGATTACAGCAAAAAAATGATAGAATTGGCTAAAAGACGGCAATCA
>LVAE01000037.1 GCA_001603905.1 Fibrobacterales bacterium Fibro_02 | reverse complement strand
TCGGAAACCACGCGGATGGTGTACGGGAAGTCTTCCGGCAGCGGAAGAACGGCAGCGAGAGAACGTTCGGCGAGATGGCCGTGACCGATTTCGCGGCGGCTCATGCCGAGGCGCTTGCATTCACCCACGCAGTACGGCGGGAAATTGTAATGCAGCATGTAGCTCTTGGAGCCTTCGCCCTGCAGGCTTTCGTAGCGCTGTTCGTCGGCCTTGGAGCCGAGCGTGCAGACCACGAGACCCTGGGTTTCGCCGCGCTGGAAGATCGCAGAACCGTGAGCGCTCGGGAGAACGCCGAGTTCGATTTCGATCGGGCGGACTTCGGTCGTCGTACGGCCGTCGAGGCGCACGTCTTCGTTCAGGATCATTTCGCGCATAGCAGTGCGTTCGTAGTCGCTGAAGATTGCCTTGGCGTCGGCAACGAGAGCAGGATCCTGTTCTTCGTCCTTGCCGATGATGGCGAGAATGCGTTCGTCTTCGAGCATCTTCGCGCAGAGGTCTGCCATAGCCGGATAGAAGTCGGTCTTCACCATGTTGGAGTGGACGTCCTTGTTCAGTTCGTCCCACACGACTTCCTTCACCGTGGCGAGAAGCTTTTCGTGGGCTTCGCCAACGTGCTGCGGCTTGAGTTCCATCTTCGGCTTAGCGCAGCGGTCCACCAGTTCCTGTTGGGCCTTGCACATGAGCTTGATGGCTTCGTGACCGGCGAGAATTGCGTTGATCATCGTGTCTTCGGACACTTCGTAGGCACCGCCTTCCACCATGCAGACGGAATCTTCGGTACCGGCGACCACCAGGTCCAGATCGGCGCAGGCCATCTGTTCGTAGGTGGGCATCACGATGTTCTGACCATCGACCACGGCCACGCGTACGGCGGCAACCTGCTGTTCGAAGGGCAGTTCAGAAAGACCGATAGAAAGGGATGCTGCAGACACGCCGAGCACGTCCGGTGCAAACTTGCGGTCAGCAGACAGAACCTGCACGATCACCTGGACTTCGCGCGTGAAGTTCTCGGGGAACATCGGGCGAATCGGGCGGTCAATAATACGTGCAGAAAGCGTTTCTTCGTCAGAGGGACGACCAGCTTCGCGCTTGCTGTAGCCACCCGGGAGGCGACCAGCGGCGTAAGCCTTTTCGCGGTATTCCACAGTGAGGGGGAAGAAGTCACCTTCTTTTTCTTCGCCGTAGCAGACGGTAGAGAGCACGAAAGCGTCGCCCATCTTGGCGACGGCTGCTCCGCGAGCCTGCTTGGCGATACGGCCCGTTTCGAACGTGATGACACGACCGTCAGGAAGCGTTACAGACACTTCCTTGGGGTCCAGCATCTTGCCGTATTTTTGATGGTATGCGTCAATAGACATAAATTTCTCCAGTTAGAAGAATTAGCCGCGCAGACCGAGTTCCTTGATCAAGGCACGCTGGGCGACAATGTCCTTTTCGCCGTAGTACTTGAGGAGGTTCTTGCGCTTAGAAACCATCATGGACAGACCGCGCAGGGAGTGGAAGTCCTTCTTGTGGGTCTTTGCATGTTCGGTGAGGTTCTTGATCTTCTCGGTGAGGAGAGCGATCTGAACGCGGACGTTACCGGTGTCCTTTTCGTTTGCTCCGAACTTAGCGGTGATTTCTGCAGCCTTTTCTTTAGTGATAGTAGCCATTATAGCCATTCCTTTTTTTTTGTTTTGGCGGTCACCACCATGGTGACCTGTTTCATTACATGTTTTTGTCCGAGTTTCTCTGCTCTAGCACCAGTGGAATTGGCGAATCTGGTCACAGGACCCAGGCAAAAATGCAATTTGGGGGTAAATATAGGTAAAAAAGTGGATTTGTCATTCCCTGATTGACCGTTGATCTCCCTTTTTAGGGCGAAAAAAGGGCCAAAAAGAGAAAATTATGGTGAAAAAGCGACTTCTAGCAAGATTTGGGCTTCTTTTCTATATTTTAGGCCGTGGAAAGGAAAGACAATAATTACCTGTTTGATTCTGGCAACCTCTCTGAAGGGGCGCTTGCAAAAAAGCACCGTATCGAGAACGACCCCAGTGCCCGCACTAATATAATGGACTACTTGCCCGGCATGGAAGTTATCCAGTCGGACATTTGCGACAAGGTGCTCGCCGAATCGGAAAATTTCGACTATTCCAAGTATACCGGCAAGGATGTGAAGCGAGCCCTGGAACATGAACGTTGCACGCTTGAAGACTTCAAGGCCCTCCTTTCTCCGGCGGCCGCCCCGTATCTGGAGCAGATGGCGGCGAAGGCGAAAATCGAGACGAGCAAGCACTTCGGCAACAACGTCTATTTTTTCACGCCGCTCTACATCGCGAACTATTGCGAAAACTACTGCGTCTACTGCGGTTTCAACTGCTACAACCATATCAAGCGCATGCAGCTCACCATGGAGCAGATTGAGCACGAGATGAAGGTGATTGCCGACAGCGGCATGGAAGAGATCCTGATTCTCACCGGCGAAAGCCGCGCGAAAAGCAGCGTGGAATACATTGGCGAGGCCTGCAAACTGGCCCGCAAGTATTTCCGCATGGTGGGCGTCGAAGTTTATCCGGTGAATACCGACGAATACCGCTACCTGCATGAATGCGGCGTGGACTATGTGACGGTCTTTCAGGAAACTTACGACAAGGTGCGTTTCGAACAACTTCACTTGATGGGTCACAAGCGCGTGTTCCCGTACCGCTTTGATTCGCAGGAACGCGCCCTGATGGCGGGAATGCGTGGTGTCGCATTCTCTGCATTGCTCGGACTTTCTGACTTTAGGCGCGACGCGCTTGCTTCGGCGCTTCACGTTTATTTCTTGCAGAAGAAATATCCGCACGCCGAAATGAGCTTGAGTTGCCCGCGACTGCGCCCGATTATCAATAACGACAAGATTGATCCGCTGGATGTTCACGAGAAGGAACTCTGCCAGGTGCTTTGCGCTTACCGCATCTTCTTGCCGTACGTGGGCATTACGGTCTCGAGCCGCGAAAGCAAGGAATTCCGCAACGGCATCGTGAAAATTGCCGCAACGAAGGTTTCTGCAGGCGTTTCTACGGGCATTGGCGACCACGAAAGCAAGTACAGCGGTCACGATGACGGCGAAGGCGGCGACGAACAGTTCGAAATCAACGACGGTCGCAGTTTCAACGCCATGTACAGCGACATCTCGGGCGAAGGACTCCAGCCCGTGCTGAACGATTACCTGTACGTGTAAAAAACTTACGCTATGCTTGTCCTACATTTGGTTGAGCATCGCTCTTAAAAATCTTTGTATCTTGGCACGCAAACCCTTGTCGCCTTTCTGGTGATAGGGCGGGTAGAGGTAATTCATGGCGTCGAAGGCGCCCTGTTCCATGATGTTTCTTTCGTGGCTGAAGGTCTTGAATCCGTAGAAACCATGGTAGTTTCCGGTGCCGCTCATGCCGACTCCGCCGAACGGGACCGACAGATTCTCAATTTGCAGTATGCAATGATTGACGCAGGTCGAACCCGATGTGGTGCGAGCGATGACTTCGTTGATTCTGTTTTCCGATTTTCCGAAAATGTATAGAGCGAGTGGCTTCGGACGAGCCTGTACGAATTGAATGGCTTCGTCGAGAGAATCGTAGGCGACAATCGGGAGAATCGGTCCGAAAATTTCCGATTCCATGATCTTCATGTCGGGCGTGACGCCGGTCAGGACAGTTGCAGGCGTGTAGCGGTCTTCAGTGTCTGCTTCGGTGAAGGTTCCGCCGATAACTGCAGTCGCGCCCTTGGAGAGGGCGTCGTTGATGAGAGCTTGGTGGCGTTCTACTGCACGGCTTTCAACAATGTGTACGAAGTTCACGCAACTGCGGCGGGTCTCTTCCGTGGCCCCGTACATCTTGCAGATTTCCTGGGCGATAGCTTCTGCGAGCGGTTGTACTAATTTTGACGGACAAAGTAAATAATCGGGGGCGATGCAGGTCTGGCCTGCGTTCAGACACTTGCCCCAGGCAATTTTCTTGGCGGCATCCTTGATTTTGACATCGTCCAGAACGATTACTGGCGATTTACCACCGAGTTCAAGTGTGACCCCAGCGTGAATCTTGGCTGCGCATTCTGCTACATGTGCGCCAACCTTCGGACTGCCCGTGAAGAACACATGGTCGAAGGGGAGGGCTAGCAACTGGTCTCCGAGTTCAGCTCCTGCGCCGAGTACTACGGCAACTTCGTTCTGCGGGAAAACTTCCGCGAAGAGTGATTCGAGAAATGTTGCCACATACGGGGTCTTGTGACTCGGCTTGGCAATCACCACATTTCCGGCGGCGATTGCCGCTACGATGGGCGAGACAAACAGCAGGAAGGGATAGTTCCACGGAGCCATGATCAGGACGCTGCCCTTGGGCTCAAAATGGCTTCGGCTATGGTTTAATGGGAACAGGAAACTCCAGCTGCCGTCCTTGTCTTCCATCCAGTCGGGCAGGTGGTTCACGGTGTGGTCGATTTCTTGAAGAGCCGGAAAAACTTCAGTAAGCCAGGCTTCGGTTTGCGGTTTGTGAAAATCTTTCCACACGGCATCGTAAAATTCCTGCTGTCGTTTGACGATGGCCTTGCGGAGTTTTTGGAGCTTTTCGATGCGTTCTCGGACGGATGTTCGTGCTATTGCCCAACGGTTTTTACCTTGCAAATCAAAAAGATTTTTCAAAAAATCGCTCATATTCAAAATATAAATAGATACTCTAGTTTACTTTTTATACATTATGACTATGGCATCTTTAATCGAATACAAGGGCAAACGCCCGGTCCTGGGTGAACGCGTATTTATCGCCGATGGCGCGAAGGTCATTGGTGATGTAGAAATCGGCGATGATTCCTCGGTGTTCTACAATGCGGTTATACGCGCCGACCTGGCTGAAATTCGGATCGGCAAGCGTACGAATATTCAGGATAACGTGACGATTCACCTCTCGACGGGGGTGGGCGTGTATGTGGGCGATAACGTGACGGTCGGTCACAATGCAATTTTGCATGCCTGCGATGTCGATGACAATGTGCTGGTGGGCATGGGTGCGATCCTTATGGATGGAGTGCATATCAAGTCCAACAGTGTTGTTGCCGCCGGTGCCATAGTGACGCAGGACAAGGAATTTCCCGAAGGTAGCCTGATTGTGGGCGCTCCGGCTCGTGTGGTACGAGAACTTACCGAAGACGAAATCCGCAAGTTCCATGAAAATGCGGAACACTATTTGATTGTAAAAGATGAGCTGATGAAAAACGGTTGAGGTGTTGGTGTATAAGTTTGTTTTTCTCATAAACCCGATTAGTGGCGGTGGCCAAGGCAAGGTGATTCACCAGTACTTGCCCGAAATCATGGCGTCCTTGAATTATTCGGATGACCAGTGGAAGGCTGAATTCACGAATATCGACGGGCTGGAAAAACAGATTAGCGATGCTCTTGCCAATACTGAAAAGCTGGTTGCGGTCGGCGGCGACGGTACTGTGTCGTCTGTCCTTTCGGTGATGGTCTCTTCGGAATATGCGAAGTCCGTCAAGATCGGACTGATTCCGCTGGGAACGGGCAACGACCTTGCCCGTGTGCTGAACCTTTACAAGCCCTACGTAGACAAGGGCCTTCTGTTCCTGGTGCGTCGGCTTTTGCAGGCGAAGGCGCGTCCTTTCGATATCTGGAAGGTGAACGATAAGATTGCCTTTGCGAATTATTTTTCAGGTGGAATCGATGCCCGAATCGCCCATGACTTTAATCACGCTCGTGCGGCGGGTGAATTCAATTCGAATTCCGTAATCGTGAACAAGCTGCATTATGTCAAGAGTTTCTTTGCGGACCGTTCGTACCATCTGAAAAAAGGAAAGCTTTCATTTGTTGACGCTGATGGTAAAAGCTGGCAGAAACTCCTGGATGGACAACGCACGGTGATTGTCGGGAATATTCCGAGCTTTGCGAGTGGCGCGAACCCCTTCTACAAATCTGACATGGCGGACCGTCTGCTCGAAATCGTTTGCGTACCGAATATGTTCATGTTCCTTTTGGCGATTGCCGTGGGAACGGTGCCCGTGGTGGGCAACTTCGTCAAGAAGCATTTCCTGAAAACGCATAAGGCGCGTTCGATTGAGCTTGAGTTTGCTGAAGATGAGTTCCTGCAACTCGACGGCGAAGACTTGAGCGGAAAGTTGGGCGGACACGTGAAGATTGATTTCGCCTGTCAGGTGCAGATTATGGCGCTGGGGGAGTGATGTTCTCGGTTAGCGCTTCGGAAATTGTCGATTACCTGCAGAACGAATGTCATATAGAATGTAGAACTTTGCGGAAGTCGCCGGATGGCGCTCCGTTGACAGGTTTTGCGGCGCTCACGCAGGCCCGCGAAAGTGATGTCAGCTTCTGGGTCGGTCGAGTCGAGAGCGTAACCCATGCGAATGGACCGTCGAATAAGGAACTGAACGGTGTGGCTGCGGGACTGCTATTTGTCCCAGATGCTTCCTTGGTAGATGTGTCGAAAAATGACGGCAAAGTGAAAACGGCCGATGCGCCCATAAGTGTCGCTTTGTTGGATCAGTTTCCGCAAGTCAAAAACATAGTTGCGGTGGCAGAACCTTACCACGCGATGGTCAAGTTCCTGGAACATTTCGAAGGCGACGGCTTTCTCGAAAATATGGAGACTGGCGTCCATTTTGAACCCGATTACATGGGGGTGGGCTTCGGTGAAAACGGTCCCTGGATTCACCCTTCGGCAGTTGTCGAAGGCTTTGTGGATGAAGGTTGCTTTGTCGGGCCGGGCTGCGTCGTGATGCGCGGTGCAAGCGTCGGGCGCGGCTGCCGCCTAGAATCGAATGTGACGATTTATCCGAATGTTGTCGTGGGCGAAGGCTGTATTTTTCAGGCGGGAGTTGTTGTAGGAAGTCGCGGCTTTGGTTTCTATGAACATGAGGGAGAACGCCGTATGGTGCCGCATTTTGCAGGCGTCCGCATCGGAAACCGCTGCAGCTTTGGCGCAAATACGGTCATCGCGGCGGGCTTCATTTCTCCGACGACCATCGGCGATAATTGCCACCTGGATTCCATGGTACAGATCGCGCATAACTGCGTTCTTGGAAACAACATTTATATGGCCTCGCAAACGGCTCTCGGCGGCACGACGATTCTCGAAGATGGCGTGCAGTTCGCGGGTGGTGCCAAGGCTGCGGGGCATTTGACTGTCGGCAAGAATGCAATCGTGACTGCCAAAGCGGGCGTGACCAAGAGCGTTCCCGCAGGCAAGACTGTCGCTGGTTTCCCCGCGATTGACATTGACATCTGGCGCCGACAAATGGTCGAACTCCGTGTCATGGCGAAGAAAAAACTGAAGTAAAGTGTAAGGAGTTGCCTTTCCCATTAACATTGGGTATATTAAAGGCAATGGTACCTTGGCTTTTAATAAGTTGCTTCAGATGATTCGAGAATCTTCGATTGCTGGAGTCCGGTTATTGCTCGTTCAACCACTTGAAGAGGCTGTTCCTTTTTACAACTCACTTGGGTGTGTTGAAAACTTTATAAACGAGTTTAAAGATGATTTTGAATCAATGTATCTAGATATTTGGAGTTAGTAGAAAGCTTGAATTTTTGCAAATAAAGCCTAAATTCGAAAGATTTTGGGCTGTTGAGTTATTTTGGGTAAGCTTCAGGGTGCTTTAATCTAATGTTATTCGTTGCCACGACATATGCCTTTTTGTATATTCCCATTGACATAATGAATAAGAGCTGTGTTTGACAAGACCGCAGTTCGCAGACTGCTTTTAGGCAGAAAGGGAAGAAATGAAAGCGGGTGATAGGTATGATAAATGGTATGGTCCGACAGGATTAAATACTGAATTAAAACGACTGAATAATGGTAAAGGCTTTTCTGGTGTTCCTTCTTTTATCCCTCATTTAATCCGTACACCGGAATACAGTTGTGCTAAACTTAATTTTTATGCGGAAAAATTCCCGGATGATACCCAAAAGTGGTGGAACGAATTTGATGGGGTAACGAAGTCAGATCTTATGATAAATTCAGAAGACTTGCAATGGTTTTTGGAGAAAACAAATGTCGTGCATGAAATATATTCTCCTTTGAGGGTTCCGCAGAAACCTGGTGAGGTGGAAGAAAAAAATTTCAAGTACCATCCAGAAAACATTATTCAGGAAGGTTTCACGAAACGTTTGATTTTTGGAAAACTTCCTGGATGCAAACATCCGTATGTATTCCTCGGTGTGTATGAAATTGATAAAGGTGTGTCTTTGGCTTTTAGTAATGCAAACGGCTATAGTGTAGATGCGGCATCTTTTCCGAGAAATTCTATTGTTGCAACAATGCGTACAAATTCTTCCTTTTCGCAGAAAGACATTGCCGCAATTCAGTCAGACTTAATCACTTATCCTCATAGCGTTTGGAAACGGATTTCTAACGTGTGGGGTGAATAAGCTGTAATTTTTTTTTTGAGAATGTGTACTAAGGGTACATAATTCTTGGAATAAAACAGGAAATACATACTTTGATTAAGGAGTATGTATTTTTTTTTTGACATTTTTAATTAAAAAGACGATAATATGTATAAAGTTCATCCTAAACAGGAAGGATTGCTACATTACAAGATTAACAAGGGTTTCGCCTTCAAAAGGGACTACTAGATTATGAATAAACCGGTTAACAAATACACTGCACTAGCACAACAAATCAATGAACATTTTGGAGGTAAAGGTGATGAACATGATGTTGAGTACTTGACTCAACAAATTGAGAGATTGGGTAAATTGGCACAACAAGTTGTGGAAAGTTTCGATGATAGAGTGTCCGAAAATATTGATGATATGATTTTACAACGAATTTTTAGCGATGCTCTTGATGTTAATCCAGAAAAAGAATCGGATGAAAATGACAATTCCATTGAAAAAAAACTAACTAAAACGGAAATTGGGGCGATTAACTTTGCGGTTGAAGGCTCGGATGAAAACGGACAAATAGTTTTTGATGGAAAAAGAATTTTCAAAAGAGATGATTATGATAGATTGAGGAACACGATTATCTCCGTAAGGAATCGCGAACATCTGGATGTACTGATTGAATATGTGCTAAAAAATGCCCAAACGGAAGCACGTTGGATTCCGCTTAGCGAAGTCCCCAAAATAAGCGAAAATGTTATTGATTTGGGTGTGACGATTGACCTGAATTTCTTGGATGTGTCCAAGGTGACGGATATGAGTGGCTTGTTCAAGGATTTTGACGTGTCGCCGCATCCCGAAAAGGGCTGGTTCTGTAAAATCCATTTGGATATAAGCAAATGGAATGTATCGAACGTGACCAAGATGAGCAATCTGTTTAATAGCGAACGAGTCGACTTAGTTGGTTTAAGTAGGTGGGATAGATCCAAAGTGATTGATGTGTGAGATTAATTTTGGGAAAAAAAGAAGGTTGTCGCTGTTTTTATATTGGCTTTGGTCGTTACGTCTTTTGCAAAGGACTCGTGTAAAATGTTGCATTTTTTGCAAACAACCGTTTGCAAAATGAACGGTGAACAGCTTGACCCCTTGTTTTTGATTTTGTAACAATCTATATTACAGATACCACCCCCATTAGGTGTGTTGCCGGGTTCAGAAAAAGTGGCATAGCCCGCCCCAAGTTGGTATATAAACGATATATAGCAAAGGACGTAATATGGCTAGACCCATTAGAGAAACTCCTATCCTTTTCGGCGAAGATGCTCGCCGGTTTCTTGCTCGTATGCAGGAAAATCGCAAGGAATCTCCTGAAACGCGCGCAAGACGCCTAAAAAATTACGAATTCATGAAAAAGGCTTATGAAATTGGCATGGCTGAAAAGCGTGCCCGTGAAGCTGCTAATGGAGGTGTGGATCCGTGCTTTCGAAAAGTATAAAAGAGTTTTTTCCTTTAAAAATTGTTCGACTGGATTCGACAAATGCTGTCAAACAGTTTGATTGTGGTGATAAGGATTTGAACGATTTTATCTTGAATCGAGCGTCTGCTTTTCAGAAGCATCGGCTTGCAGTCAGTTATGCTTGTGTTGATGTTGATGACGCAAGCAAGGTTTATGCCTATTGTAGCCTTGCAAACGATAAGGTCGCGATTACTGATTTTAAGGATAAGACAGAATTCAACCGCTTTCGTAAAGAACAGGGCTTTCCGAATTCGAAACGTCTTAAAAGTTATCCAGCAGTCAAGTTATGCCGACTTGGGGTTGACAATACGGCAAAAGGTCGGCAAATTGGTACGGCTGTAGTAGATTACATCAAGTCTATGTTTGGCATCGAAAATAAGACGGGATGTCGATTCTTGACTGTTGATGCATATTTGGATGCTGTTCCGTTTTATGTTAAGAACGAATTCAATTTCATGAATGCTGAAGACAGCGACCCGCATACGCGACTTATGTATTACGACTTAATGGAGTTGAAATCGTAAATACGCATAATACCAAAGTTTTATGTTAAAAAAACAGATGCCCCGCTGGGACACCTGTTTTAAGTTGGTAACGTATATTTTCTTTCGCAAATTCCTCTAAGGGGGTAAAAAAATAGGATGTTCCA
>LVAE01000036.1 GCA_001603905.1 Fibrobacterales bacterium Fibro_02 | reverse complement strand
TGGAACATCCTATTTTTTTACCCCCTTAGAGGAATTTGCGAAAGAAAATATACGTTACCCCCAGGTGAAGTTGCTCTGGTTGCGGGGCCAGCGTTCCTGGTCGCGCGTCTGTTCCTGATCGGGAATGGTTGCCATCATGGCCTGTACGGTCTTCTGAACCCTTTCGTAGGTCAGGAAGTCGTTTAGCAAGATGCAGGCGTTGTTGATGAACATATGCTTGAAGTCGGGGTTCTCGAGGAGCTTCTTGAGCATTCCGCCTGGTGTGCGGCTGTCTGTTGTGCCCCAGCTTCCTCCGCCGAATCCGCCCCACATGCCGCCCTGTCCTGGGTTCTGTGTGCCGCTCTGCTTGGCGCCGAGCACCCAGTCGAACATGTTCTGGTTCTGTGCGTCAAATCCAGAAATGCCGGGAGTGAATCCGAATCCGTGGTCGGTATCGAAGGCGACGAACTTGAACGGGTTTCCGTTGCCGCCCCAGGCGCGTACGTTGTTGTTCGGCCAGTCTCCGTTGTGGAAGTACATTTCGGCGAACATATATTGGGCGAAGCTGTTGACGTTCAGCTTGGTCTTAAGTTGCTCGTACTGCTGGTTGTTTTCGCCGGCGTAGTTGGCGCTTGAAATTTCGTTGATCAGCTGCTGGTAATCGCCGGTCGAGGCGCCGTTGGTGCCGCTCGCTTCAAGGTTCGTGCCCGCAATCTTGATCATGTTGATGGACTTGGAATCGATTCCGTAGTTCGTCTCGACAAAGCTTCTGTTCAGGCGTTCGCGCAAGTCGTGAATACCGAAGTATTCGCCGTTGTAGAACACCACCACCTGGCGGCTGCGCTGGTAGTCAACGTCGGTGCCTTCCATCAGGCTTGTCATCATGGCGTCGCCGATGTAGTCGGTCCAGAAACGGTTGCCGTTGTTGCGCAGGTTGAAACTCTTGATCTTCTTGGCTTCGGGGCGTGTCGTGAACATCGAGTATTTCAGGACCTTGTCGCCGTAGTCGTCGTTGTCCATCTTGATCGCGACACTCTTCTTGGGCTTGTAGCGGCTATAGTTGCCGATAATCGAGATGCCTGCGTCGATTTCCCAGGTCTTTTCGGCGGTGGAGCTTCCGTTTTCGAAGAATTCTACGTGCACGGGGAGCTCGTCTTCGCGCCAGAAGTTGGCTGACTTGCAGGGTTCGGTACATTTGGGGTTGTTGTTGTCGGTGACGTTCGCGTTTCCGCCGAAATTCCAGTTGCTTCCGCTGTTGGTAAGCGGTCCTGTAGCGTACAGACCGTCGGTGGAGTCGAACATGTCGTGGTGATTCACGGTTAGGGCTACGACCGGCATCGAGACGTTTTCGCCGATAAAGTATGTCTGCGTGGTGGTGTCGGCAGGCAGTCCGTTCACGAATTCGGAGCAGCGGATCACCGTATTCTCGGTAATTTGTTTGGCCTGCGTAATTTGTTCGGAACCCTGAGTGGGGAACGAGCCGTCGAAGGTGCAGCGGATTTCGCCACCTTTTTGCGGGGTGGGCGGTTCAATCGTCAGGTTCGAATAGAAACCTGCCTTCGGGAGGAACGTCGCCTTGGCTTTGTGGTTGTCTTCGTATTCCTTGAGTCCGCTAGAAGAGGATTCCGGCTGGGCGGCCGAGGAGGACGTTGTCGTGGATACTTCCGGTGTGGTGACGGAGTCCTGATGGGTGGGGGCTTGTGCCGTGGCAGAACTTGCGGGAGCAATGGCGGTGGAGCCGCTCGACGCAGGAAGTGTGTCGCCCGATACGGGATCGATGTAGGGCGTGTTAGGGTCGAATCCTGTGAGCGGGTTTCCCTGGTCGTCACCTTCTCCAATGGTTGGAAGGGTCGCTGTATCGACAGGGTTCTTATCGGAAGAATCGCTCGAGCATCCGCAGAGTATCGCCCCGATAAAGACGGGTAGAATAATGACTTTTCTTTGCATAACAAACATCCCAGACAACAAAAAACGTCATCTTCAATACACCACTCTGTAAACTAATATGATTTTAGTGGAATAGATCGTTTTTAAGATATTCTTTACAAAAAAAAGAGCCTTTTTGGGGCCGTTTTGACGTGTATCACAAGTGTTTAAAATTTTGTGGGGTAAAATGTCCCGAATTTTTGAAATTGTATCAAAAATAAAAGTTTTGTGTAAAAATAAATGTCCGGACGAGGTGCCCGGACATTCGAAAATTAGCTCGGCTTACGATTACTTCTTGCAGCACTTGCATTCGGCGATGCACTTGTAGGCAATACCGCCGATCACGCCGCCGAGAATCGGGGCGACCCAGAAGAGCCAGAGCTGCTTGATGGCAGCGCCGCCAACGAACACGGCCATAGCGGTAGAGCGAGCCGGGTTCACGGAGGTGTTGGTCACCGGGATAGAGATAAGGTGGATGAGCGTGAGGCAGAGACCGATGGCGATCGGGGCAAAGCCTGCCGGAGCGCGGCCGTCGGTGGCACCCATGATCACGAACAGGAAGATGGCCGTGAGCACGGTTTCGATGAGGAATGCAGAGAGCATGCCGGAGGTCTTGCCGCCAAAGGCGTTCAGGCCGTTGGTGAGGGAGTCGGACCAGCCGTTGGTGGCGAATGCGCCGATGCCAGCGTTGGTGAGGTCGGGGCATGCAATCACGTAAAGGAGTGCCGCGGCGATGATACCGCCGATAACCTGTGCTACGATGTATGCCGGAGCTTCCTTTGCGGGGAAGCGGCCGCCAGCAACCTGACCGAGCGTAACAGCCGGGTTCAGGTGGCAACCCGAGATGTGACCGATGGCGTATGCCATGGTGAGCACCGTAAGGCCAAACGCGAGCGAAACGCCCACGTAACCGATACCGGTGGTGGGAACGCCGCAAGCGAGCACGGCTGCGCCGCAGCCGCCGAATACGAGCCAGAAGGTGCCGATCGCTTCGGCAATAGCACGAGTAGAAAGTTTCATTTGATTTTTCTCCATATTGAGGGTTAAGAGTCTTTATTCAATTTAGCAAAGCAGGGCGAATAAATTCATAAAATGAATGTGAAAAATTGTTTTCGTGAGTATACTCACATCAAAAAAAATCCTGCATGATGATTTGCAGGATTCTTTCATTTTCTTAAGTAGAAATGGCGATGCCCGCCTACGCGGGCATGACAACAGCCTTACTTCTTGTCGGCACCGTTGCGCTCTATGAGCGCAACCCAAGCGGCTCAACCATGCCAGTCTGCAAGCAGCCTGGCGCGGCCCTCGCCTTACTTGGTTTTCGGCATCTGCACGGAGATGTGGATGTCCTGCAGCTGCTGGAGGTCCACTTCGCTCGGGCATTGGTCCATCGGGCTAGAGGCACTCGTGTTCTTCGGGAACGCGATGTAGTCACGGATAGATTCTTCACCTTCCATGGTTGCGACAACGCGGTCGAGACCGAAGGCGAGACCACCGTGCGGAGGAGCGCCGTACTTGAAGGCATCGACGAAGAAGCCGAACTTGGTGCGAACCTGTTCTTCGGAGAGACCGAGCAGGCGGAACACCTTTTCCTGGACTTCAGGGTTGTGAATACGGATAGAACCACCGCCGATTTCAACACCGTTAAGAACAAGGTCATAGGCTTCGGCGTTGCAATCCTTGAGGTTGCCACCGAGCATCATGTCCAGGTGTTCCGGAAGCGGGTTGGTGAACGGGTGGTGCATGGCCATGTAGCGGCCTTCGGTGTCGCTGTATTCGAACATCGGGAATTCGGTAATCCACACAAATTCACGCTTCTTCGGATCGCGGAGACCCTTGATACGGGCGACTTCCAAGCGGAGCTGACCCATAGCGGTTGCTGCAACCTTTTCCGGACCTGCGATGAAGAACATCATGTCGCCGCACTTAGCGCCAACTGCGTCGCGGAGTTCGTTGAGCTGTTCGGTTGTAAAGAACTTGCCGACCTGGGTTTCCACTTCGTCATTTTCCTTGACGCGCATCCACACGAGGCCCTTGGAACCGTACTTGGCCACATAAGCGGTGAGTTCGTCGATCTGCTTACGGGTGAAGTCAACGCAACCCTTGGCAGCGATACCGCGGATCTTGCCACCAGCGGCAACGCAGTTCTTGAACACGCCAAAGTTGGACTTTGCACCGATTTCAGACACATCGTGGATTTCGAGGTCGAAGCGGAGGTCCGGCTTGTCGGAACCGTACTTGAGCATGGCTTCTGCCCACTTCATACGGCGGATGTGACGCGGCGGTTCGAAGTTCCAAACCTTGCCCAAAACTTCAGTCACGAACTTGTCGAACATTTCCATGACTTCGTCCTGGTTCACGAAGGACATTTCGACGTCGATCTGCGTGAATTCCGGCTGACGGTCAGCGCGGAGGTCTTCGTCGCGGAAGCACTTGGCGATCTGGAAGTAGCGGTCCATGCCTGCAATCATCAAGAGCTGCTTGTACTGCTGCGGAGACTGCGGGAGGGCGTAGAACTTGCCCGGGTTCACGCGGGACGGCACGAGGTAGTCACGTGCGCCTTCCGGAGTGGACTTGCAAAGGCACGGAGTTTCGATGTTTTCGAAACCGTTAGAATAGAAGAAGTCGTACACGGCCTTGAGGAAGCGGCTCTTGAGGAGGAGCTTCTTCTGGATCCACGGACGGCGGAGGTCCAGGTAGCGGTACTGCAGGCGGAGGTCGTCGTTTTCCTTGCATTCTTCGTTCGGGTCGTTAATGGCGAGCGGAGAAGTGAGGGCTGCGTTCAGGATCTCGAGCTTGTCGGCCTTGACTTCGATTTCACCCGTGGCGAGCTTTTCGTTGGTGTTGCCTTCTTCGCGGGCGTAGACCTTACCAGTCACGTAAATAACGTATTCGTTACGGAGCTGTTCGGCGGTCTTCAACACGTCGGCGTTGTAGTCGGGGTTGAAAACGATCTGGGTCTTGCCATACTTGTCGCGGAGGTCAACGAAAATCACACCACCATGGTCACGGCGGCGATCCACCCAACCGGCGAGTGTTACGGTCTGGCCAACATCTTCCTTGCGAAGCTGGCCGCAGTTATGTGTACGTTTCATAGTGAGTCCTTGAAAAATTTTTCGGGGCTAAATATAGAAATTAGACGAGAGACGAGAGACGAAGGACGAGAGAAACTTCTAAAAAAAAGGCATGTTTTGAAGGCTTTTTTCTTTAGTCTTTCGCCTGTAAGCTTGAAGATCCGCTCTTTCGTCTAAAAAAAGGGGGGGGGGAGGAATCCCCCTGGTTTCAGCCCCGGCTGCACCCTTATTGTCAAGCCCGCGTTGCTTACGCAATACTCTTCGGCTCAGCCATGTCAAAGAACAAGTTCTTTGTCGCGGCGTTCGCCTTGACTGTCTTTGAGCGGGCTTCTCCTTTGTCCCGCCCCAGCCGGGTCTTCCTCGCACCCCCTCGCCTAGGGGGACGCCCCCTAAGACCCCCATTTACCCCGCCTCTTTTGATATTTCGCTTCAAATTGTAATGCCGCATTTGATGCGGCGTCTCCTTTTTTCCTTGTCATCCCCGCGAAGGCGGGGATCTCCTTTCCTCCTTTTATACTACATTTCGTTTTGACATAGCCCTTTACATTCGGGTATAGGGCGTAGAGATTAACGTTGAGTTAGCTCTTATTCCGTAGTCAGAAATCGGCAAAATTTCAATAACCACAGGAATAAGGCGAACACTCACGTCCAGAAATGGGCGTGGGTCGTTTGTGCTTACTGTGGTATGGCTTTGCCGAGCCTCTGACTAGGTAAGTTCATTCGACGCCACGCTTTTTTTGTAGAAAAAGCTTCGGCTCGGTCATGGTTGAGCATACAAGTATGCAAACCGCGACTCTCGCCTTGTGCTTTTTTGTGCGCTGGTTTCGGATGAATTGAAATAAGGGCTGAAGGAGCCCTTATGAGCCTGTTCGAAAGATTGCAAAAAGCTTCGTCCGAAGAAGATGTGAAGGACGAATACATCAAGGCGTTGCATCTTAAGGGTGTCCGGCGAAACTTGATTGATATCCAGACTAAGGAAGTCTGGTTCGAAGCAAAGTTCGGCTCCAAGAAATCTCTCTACGAAATGTTTACGCAGTTGCTCTTTTATATCCACCGCGCCTTGAAAGACGGGGAATATATTCCGCCATTTCTCTGTGTGGTGGATAGCGTGAAGGCTGCCATCATGAAGACCGATGTGGCGCTTCCGCTCCTGCAAGACAAGAACGTGAAAATTAAGTGGGGAAAGTCGGCAAGTGATGTAACTCGTGAAGCGCTTGACTTGGTTAGCCAATATATCGGCACGCATTTCGTGAGTTTCAATATCGAAACTCATGAACAGGAATTTATTGATACCCTGAGCAATGCCATCAAAAAAGGCGAAATCATTCGCACGCAGATTACTCCCGACAACTTGAAGCAGGTTTTCGACAAATGGGTCGAAATGATTGGCAAAGAGATTGTCGGTGCGTCTCCTGAGAACTATGCCGAGTTCTTTTATGCCGACATTATGAGTGATGGCTCGGTTAGCACTCATCAAAATCTTTCTGCGGAGTTGTTGCATAAGGGGAATAATCCTGTATTTAGTCTAGATGGAAAACTTTATGAGCTTGGGTCTACAGATGGCTATAGCCACTTTTGGGCGATATACCATAGGCCCCCAGAAGAAAAACATCGCACTTATTTGTTGGAACGTCGCGATAGTCTGATTCCTGTTGAAGAACGAACTTTCAAGGGGGCTTATTACACGCCTCTGCCGGTGGTGGACAAGGCGTACGATTTGCTTGAAAAGACGCTTGGTGCAAATTGGCAGAAAAATTATTATGTGTGGGACATGTGCTGCGGTGTCGGAAACCTTGAAGCTAAGCACAGCAATCATCGCCGTTTGTTTATGAGCACACTTGATGAGAAAGATGTGAATATCATGATGTCTGCGAAAATTTGCGTGGAAGCGGAGCGATTTCAGTATGACTACCTGAACGACGATATTACGGATAGCGGTGAGATTGATTACAGTTTGACCAATAAAATTCCACAGAACTTGCGTGATGTGATTCGTGATGCAAAAGAAGGTAAGAAAAAACTGCTAGTGCTGATTAATCCTCCGTATGCGGAAGCGACAAATGCCGATAATACTGCAAAGGGGGCTAAAAAGCAGAATAAGGCGGGGGTTGCCAAAACTAAATGGGGTGAAGTCGGAATGGGGGAATATGGCAAGGCTTCTAATGAGTTATTCCTTCAATTTGTAGCACGTATCACAAAAGAAATCCCAAGTGCAACTATAGCGATGTTTAGCAAACTGAAACATATAAATGCTCAAGCTACAGAAAAGTTTCGTGAAGTTTGGAATGCTAAATATTTGGATGGGTTTGTCGTCCATAGCAAGGCTTTCGATGGTCTAAAAGGCGACTTTCCAATAGGATTTCTTGTCTGGAAATTGCAGACTAAAAAGACTGATTTCCCTCTAGAAATTAGTTGCGAAGTTTTGGACAAAACGGCTGTTCCAGTAGGGGAAAAGAAATTCTACAATACGCGAAGCGAACAGTGCTTAGCAGATTGGATTGTTCGACCTAAATCAAATAAAGAAAAATGTGTCCCATTGACAAGTGCCATAACACCCCCTTCAGGAGATCGTAAAGACCAACGAGGAACGAAATGGAGCGATGGTGCTGAGGGCTTTATGTGCACCGGAACAAATGATTTTCAGAACACCAAATATGTGTGTGTGTTGTCATCGGGGGCTTCACGAGGTCACGGCATTTTTGTAAATGAACAAAATCTGTGGCAGTGTGCCGTATTGTTTGCAGCTGAAAAAGTTGTTGCGCCAACTTGGCTTAATGATCGAGACCAATTCCTTCAACCAAATGCAGAACTTTCCGAAGAATTCAAGAACGATTGCTTGGTCTATATGCTGTTCAACGGTTCGAATCTCACCGCAAGTGCAAATGGCTTGGAATGGAACGGCCAAAAATGGAATCTCGTAAACCATTTTATCCCATTCACGGCATCCGATGTTGGCGCATCCGAACGCTTTGAAAGTGACTTTATGGTTCGCTACATGGATGGGAAAACGTTTAGCCCCGAAGCCCGGGCTGTCCTTGACGAAGGCAAGAAAATTTGGCAAGCCTATTTCAAACAGTCTTTCAACCACAAAATCCGCGAAGAATTCAAACTAAACCGGTCCGATGTCGGCTGGTATCAGATTCGCATGGCTCTCAAGGCCCAAAATGACTCCGGAAACGCCATCCCCGTCAACTTTGAACCCTTCGAAGCCGCCTACAAAGCCCTCTCCGAAAAACTCCGCCCCCAAGTCTATACCTACGGATTTTTGAAATAAATGTCCCGCCCAAATCATTAAAAATCATTTTTTATTAACTTTTAGTTGGTTTTTAATAAACAAAAATAGTGAAAAATGTTTGTAATTTTGAAAAATTTTTGATTTTAACACAAAAATAATGTATATTTAATGCGGGATAGGAGTGCTCCTGACCGAAATAGGGAAGGACCTCTGGGTTAGCGGCCAGAAGTCCTTTGGTGAAGAGTTTGAGAACTCAACAGCAGCTCAAAGATACCAAATTCCTTTGCCTTCGGCCAAACTTTAACCGCCCTTTGCAACTCCGAGGGCAGAGGAATGGCTTATGCCAAATTCTTTATACCTATACGCAAATAATCAGCCCCGCAAATCTCTTCCGGCTATTGTTCCTCAGTGGACAACTGCCCCTGCAAGTTCAACGAGGACTACTCGCCCCAGAGTATCTGCGTATGACATTCTCTCTGGTTCGGGGGCGTCACAGGTCCCGGTGTTTCGGCCTGCACCCAAGCCCAAGCTGACTTTTGGCCAGCTACTTGAGTCCATAAAGAACATGGACGGTTTGGTGTTTCTCCCGCAATGGCGCAACTATATGAACCGCGAACGCGCACTTGAATTATCAAGAGTTTTAAGGGATTACGGCGGCTACAATGGTCTTGAGTGGAGCCTAACCTCGGGCTTCGCAAATCCTAAGTTGGACGCCCTGATAAGATTAAGATATCCTGATTACCCCCTCAAATTCGCCAAGGATGGCGACATTTTGTTCAAGGGCGTTTTAATTCCGGGCACAAACATCGGTCTTGATGTGCCGCATTTTAACGCTTCGTTGAGCAAGTACTTGGACAACGACACCTACCGTCGCAATATCCCTGCGGATTGGGCTGGCTGGGCGGGTGATATGTTCACGTTTGCAAAGCAATTGGATTCTTTACACCGAGCTGATGGATTGGGAATAGATAGTTTGCGCATATTGGCGAACCACAGCCTTGGAAATCCAAAACCATTGTTCAAAAATACCTTTGGGCAAGAAGACTTCTATGCTGATATAGACGCTAGGAACATATCGACTCTTGTTAATAATGGATTGTCGTATCATGACGCAATGGACAAATATTACAACCGAAACTGCTACGGCCGTTTCGGTCATTTTGTAAATTCCTATGGTGGATGGAAAAACTTTGTGAATCATGTGAATGGTTTCTATTTTTTCCCAATGACCCCCACGGTAAATCCTATTTTTATAGAAATGGCGAAGAGTGCGTTTATACGCAAAATTCGCGAAGGAACCTTGAATGAGATGGATTGTTACATTCCTTGACGCTATCGTCTTGTTGTACTTCCTTTCCGGGATTGTCGTTTGGAAAAACGCCTTCCCGGAATACATCCATTCCGAGTATGCGGAAAAATTTAGTGAAAACGGCCTGGACGCAATCCTCTTTGTCAATGTAAATCCGTATTTCCAATTTTTAAGACCTCCTGATTGTTTCTATGACGTTTGGGTAAAACACCAAGAAGATTTGCAGTACTACAAGTTAGTAGTCGGATATTTTGGTAGAGGTGGATTTGGTTCGGACGGTTGTTCCGGGAAAAATAAGACTGTTCCTAACATTCGAGTATTCCGTACCGATAACAATTTGAAATTTATCTCTGTATATAGAATAAGTCAGTATCATTTTGATGAAGACCGCCTGGATCTATATGCGGTTCCCAAAAATGCAAATAATCGTTATGTCATGGGGATAAATCTCAAAGTTAAAAGTGATTTATCTTTTGCTGATAGTAGTGCTTCTGATGACAAAATCCTAGAAATGTACCTTGACAACCGATATGAAACATCGTGCAGCATATTTGTTCTTAGCAAAAGAACTCATTATGAACTCAGCGCCTCAGAGAATGAATCAAACCAAGCTGCCATGGAATTTTTTCGTGACACGATCCGAGTCCACGCCCTATACGATGTATTCAAACAGATGCACCTAAAGCCGGCTTGCGTGGATTCGTTGGTACTGCATTATACATCAATGTTGCAAGAACAGATACCAGTCTTTTGGAAGTCGCCAAACAGGATAACGACTACTAAGTGATTGTATGATCTCGGTGAAAAGTGAAATTTTGTTCACTTGTTCTTAGTAAACATTTTTGACTAAATTTGTTTCTAAGATGCAAGAACCATTTAAGGCAGAAAATATTGAAGCCGCTTTTGAATGTATTGATAAAACGGCGTTTATAGACGAACTGGTGGATTCCGTTTCTCGCTTAAAGGTGTATTCAGCGGTACTCCAAAGATCTATTGCGCGAGAGTCGTGCATGACATCGATGTATATAAAAGAAAGTATGCATTCGAGTCGCATGGAGGGTACTCGCACGTCGTTGGAAAGTTCCCTTGAAAAGGTCGCCCTGGAAGATGATTCCGACAAGGATGCCAACGAAGTTCGGAACTATTCTGCTGCCACGCGATACGGTCGTGACTACTTGATGCGATCAGGGACATTTACAGAAGAAATGCTTTTGGAAATGCACAGGATTCTTTTGGAAGGCAACATTCACAGGACTACTGAACAGATAGGCTGTTATCGAACTGAGCAGAACTTTATCCAGAACGAGAAATCCAAGGAAATCACCTTTGTTCCGCCTGAAGCCAAATATGTGAAACCCCTCATGGACAACTTGATTTCGTTTATGAATAAGCCGGAATCGGGCGAGCGGAATCTGGTGAATGCGGCCATCATACATGAACAGTTCGAAACGATACACCCTTTTGCCGATGGAAATGGCCGGTTGGGGCGTATGCTTATCCCGCTATTCCTTTTCAAGGAACGTGAAATAGAAATGCCTTGGCTGTTTTTGAGCGAGGCGATTGAAAAAGAAAAGTTCCGTTATTACAAGATGTTGAACGATGTGCGGACGAACAATGCTTGGAACGAATGGATTAAATTTTTCTTGGGTATTGTGGATAGGCAATGTGTTAAGTACGAAGGGAATGTCCGGAAAATTGAAGAATTATATGTGACTAGCTTGAAAAAACTCTCCGACATATCATCTTCGCGGTTGTTGAAACAAGTGTTTTCTTGTTTTTTCAAAAGTCCGATTCAAAATAGTCGCTCCATTGAACGTGAGACAGGTCTATCCAACACTACCGTCAACCGGATGCTTGACAAACTCATCGAAAATAATATGGTGTTTGCAGATGACAAGAAACGTGGCAATGTCTATTACTTTTACGATTTAATGGAGTTACTGTAAAAATGTCATTTTCTGACATTTGAATTAATGTATATTTATTCATATAGGTCCAAAAATCACAGGAGGTCCCTATGAGCGTCGTCATCTTGAGATGGAATCCAGAAATTTCCAGCTACGGCATGGATCGTTTCAAAAATGCCATAGAAGAAGCCCGAAATACGCAAAACTACATGCTGAACTGGAGCGTGTGGGAACACGAAAAGGTTCACTGCGGGGACCGTTTCTTTATGCTTCGTGTCGGTAAGGGGAAAACTGGTGTGGTCATGAGCGGAAGGATTGTGTCCGAACCCTATCATGACGAAGACTGGTCCGGCAAAGGGCGTATGACTTATTATGTAAATATACAGCCTGATTTCTTGGTGGATACGGAGCGGGGCACGCATCTCAGCATCCGTGACCTCGAAAAGGCGCTTCCTCGATATGTATGGAAAGAAGGCCATTCGGGGATGGTGCTGAACGACACTCTCGGGACGAAATTGGAATGGCTGTGGGTCGATTTTCTCTATAACACTTTTAGTGTCTCTGCGAAAAAGAATTTTGCTTCTAATTTGTGTGAAACAAATACAGAAAGTGTCCCTAAAACATATCATTACAGCATGGTAGTGCCTCTTCAACTGGATCTTGTGAAGAAAAGGGGGGCTGCGTGTGAAATCTGCGGTTACGATTACGAAAAGGTTTTTGATTTGGCGTTCCTAAATTACGGTGGTGTTCAAAACATCTATTACTTTTTCCCAAGCAAACGCACAATAAAGAATACTCGTCAGAACTTCCACTGCATTTGTGCTAACTGCAGAAACATATACAACGATCTCCGCAACGACACAAACGAGGGGGAGCTGCTTCCCTTTGAAAGCTTGGCTAAGTTGAAGCGTAAGTGAAAATAAAATTTAGTGATTTAACCTTTAAAGCCTCGCCTTTTTAGCTTGTAGGCGGTTTGCTTGTTGATTTGGCATTTAAGAAGGCTTTCGAAGGTGCCCTTTTTCATCGAGAAGACTTCCAGCGCTTTGGGTAGGTGGCTGTTTTTCTTCCGCTACCTGAATCGCCTTAAGGATTTGCCCGAGGAACTGGACAGGACAATCCGACTATATTGTATGTGAAATGAATGATTTGTAAGCTGAAACTATTGATATGGCATATTAAAATAATTAGAAGTTTCGCCGTATAGTCGCGAACTCGCCCGATTGAAATTGAGGTGCGGATGGTAGTCGGTGAGACTTTTTCTATCTTATTATCAAAAAATTAGGAGATTTTATGTCTGTTCAAGTGATGGTAAATGGTATTCCGGGCAACATGGGCCGCATTGTGGCCGAAACCTGCGTGGCCCGCGGCCTCGAACTCGTCCCGTATTCTCTGACGGGTGAAATTATCGTTGAAAACGAAGCCGAAGTCGCCGGCAAGACCATCCAGCTTTTGAAGCCGAGCAATCGCGAAGCTCGCATCGCAGAAGTTCTCGAAAAATACCCGAACGTCATTTGCATTGATTACACGCACCCGACGGCCGTAAACGATAACGCCGCTTTCTATGTAAAGCACAAGATTCCGTTCGTGATGGGCACCACCGGCGGCGACCGCGAAGCGCTCACCAAGCTCGTTGCTGACGCCAATCACCCGAGTGTGATTGCCCCGAATATGGCAAAGCAGATTGTCGCTTTCCAGATGATGATTGAATTCTTGGCTAAGGAATTCCCGACTGCATTCAGCGGCTACAAGCTCTCCGTGGTCGAAAGCCACCAGAAGACCAAGGCTGATACGAGCGGTACCGCGAAGGCCGTGGTGGGCGACTTCCAGAAGATGGGTTTCGACTTCACCGTCGACGATATTGAAAAGGTCCGCGACGAGAAGGAACAGATGGAACGCATGCACGTACCCGAAGAATACCTCGGCGGTCACGCCTTCCACACCTACAGCCTCGACAGCGCCGATGGTACGGTTCACTTCGAATTCCAGCATAACGTGTGCGGCCGCAAGATTTACGCCGAAGGCACCGTAGACGCCGTGAACTTCCTCGCTTGCCATATCGCCAACGGAACGGCCAAACCCTTCAACATGATGGATGTGCTCCGCTCCGGCAAGATGAGATAAATGCGTTCCTATATCCTCCGTCGCTTACTTTTGATGATCCCGACTCTCATCGGGATTTCTCTAGTATGCTTTATCCTTATCCAGCTATTGCCGGGTGGACCTGTGGAGGAGATGATTTCGCGTGCGCAGCAGGCCGCCGCTGCGATGAAGGGCGGGGTCGATGCGTCCAAGGCGCTCTCTCCCGACCAGATTGCGCAAATCCAGGCGTACTTCGGTTTTGACCAACCCGCCTGGAAGCGTTACCTGACTTGGCTCTGGAACGTTCTGCACCTGGACTTGGGCTCCAGTTACACCTACGGACTCCCCGTGTGGGATGTGATTACGAGCCGTTTCCCGATTTCGCTGTTCTTTGGTATTACTTCGTTCTTCTTGAGTTACCTTGTCTGTATTCCGCTGGGCCTCTGGAAGGCGGTGCATCACGGGAGCAAACTTGATTCGCTTTCTTCGGGCGTGATTTTCTCGGGCTACGTGATGCCGGGCTACGCTCTCGGTATCTTGCTGATTATATTCCTCGCGGGCGGCTCGTACCTCGACATTTTCCCGCTGGGCGGCCTCACGAGCGATGATTTCGAGGACTTTACCTTCTTCGAAAAGATTGTGGACCTCGGCCACCATTTGATTTTGCCGATTTTCTGCTACATGATTAGCGAGTTCGCGTTCCTCACGTTCCTGATGAAGAACTCCGCGCTCGAAGAACTCGGCAAGGACTACATGCGTACCGCGCTTGCGAAGGGCATGAGCTTCAACCAGGCGCTCGTTCGCCACGCGCTTCGTAACGCCTTGATTCCCATTGCCACGCGCCTTTCCGAAATCTGCACCTTGATGTTTGCGGGCGCCCTCCTTATCGAAAAGGTCTTCGACATTGACGGTATGGGACTGCTCTACTACAACTCCATGGTGAACCGCGACTACAACGTGGTCATGGGAGTTATCTTCCTCAGCAGTCTGATGGCGATGATCGGTCGCCTGTTCAGCGATATCCTCTACACGCTCGTAGACCCGCGCATCAAATTCTCGTAGTAGCAGCCCTTTCATTTATCAGCCTGGATACCATCACTCCTTACAGTCGTTCCAGGATGAGTTTTTCGTTTAAATGGTCGGATTTTTCTATTTTATCACCTGATGGATAAGATGAAAGAATTTTTTGGTAGTTGGGTGAACCACATGATGGATCACTCCATGTTGCAGCGTCTCTTGATGGCGTTTGTCATCTTGGTGGTAGCGAAGGTGCTGTTGGTGGTTTTTAGGCGGGCTATTGACCATGCCGAACACAAGGGCTTCGACAAGGCGGCCAAACCGCTGATTTACTCGCTTTTTTCCTATTGCATCTACATTGTTACTTTGTTGCTAATTCTGCACGTACTGGGCGTCAACACGGCGGGCCTCGTTGCCATGGTGGGTGCGGCGAGCTTGGCCATTGGCCTAGCGCTTAAGGATACGCTCTCGAACATTGCGTCGGGACTTTTGCTGCTGTTCCTGCGGCCGTTCAAGGCGGGGGACTACATCGAGTGCGGCAACATCAAGGGGAATATTGTAGGAATCGGGCTTTTCAATACCACCTTCAAGACGGTGGACGGCCTGTTCGTCTCGGCGCCGAATTCGGCCCTATGGGGGCAACCGATTGTCAACTACAGCAAGAATCCGCTTCGCAGGCTTGAAATTACGGTGGGCATCGACTACGGCGATTCCCCGGAAAAGGCGCTCGACGTCATGCGCGATGTCGTGGCGGGGGAGCCGCTTTTCATGCTGAAACCTGAACCGCAGTTCTTTGTATCTTCGCTGGAAGACAGTTCGGTGAATGTCACCTTCCGCGCCTGGGCGCGTACGCAGGACTATTTTAACTTGCGCTGGAAGTATACCGCCGAGATCAAGAAGCGTTTTGCCGAGGAAAATATCACGATTCCGTTCCCGCAACGCACGGTTCACGTGGTAGATAAGGCCTAAAAGGGCCTCTAAAGAATTGTATATTCCGATTTGGAATGGTAAAATAGGGACTGAAGTTGTCCCAAAAATTACTTTTTTGTTAAATTTGAATTAGATATATCAAGGATGTGTAATGTCTTCGATAAATTTTGCTACACGAGAAATTAGTTGTAAAGTCGTTTACTATGGCCCGGGCCTTAGTGGCAAGACCACCAATTTGCAGGTGATCCACCAGAAGATGCCTCAGGATAAGCGTACCGATATGGTGTCCCTGGCAACTGAAGGTGACCGTACGCTCTTTTTCGACTTTTTGCCCCTGAATTTGGGCGATATCAAGGGGTTCAAGACCCGTTTCCAGCTCTATACGGTTCCCGGTCAGGTTTATTATAACAGTACCCGTAAGTTGGTGCTCCGCGGTGTAGACGGTATCGTCTTTGTGGCGGACTCCCAGAGGTCCCGTCAGGCAGAAAACCTGGAAAGCCTCCAGAACCTGCGCCAGAACCTGCAGGACTATGGCATGGACCTGGACGATATGCCTTTCGTGCTCCAGTACAACAAGCGCGACATGGACAATGTGTTTACGCTCGACGAACTGAACGCGGAACTCAACCCGCGCAACGTTCCGTTCTTCCCGGCGACCGCCCATAACGGTAAGGGCGTCGTAACGACTTTGAAGACGATTGCCATGCTGGTGATTGAAAAGTTTAATGTGAAGCAGGGTTTCCTCCGTCAGGCAGCAGCGAATGTCGGCAATACCGGTGTTCACGATGTCTCCCTCACCAAGGAAGGGGTCTCGGTCAAGGCGACTCAGCCTGCCGCTCCGGCTCCGAGCCATCCCACTGCAGCCCCTGCAGCCGCCTCACCGTTCCGCATGCCCTCGTTTGCGGCCAAGCCGCCTCAGCCGGCTGCCCCTGGTGCACCTGCCCAGCCTTCGACTGCCGGCGCCGGTCTGTTCCAGAAAGGAGCTACGTCTTCGCCCTTCGGTCGACCCCGTGCTGCGACTACGGTTCCCCGTATGCCGACCTTCGGTCGCGATATCGCCAAGCCCCAAGCCGATGCTGATGACGAAATTGAACTGCGTCCGTACGTGCCTAAGAAGAAGTAATTTAACGAGGGTGCATAATGAGCGATTTTACCATTTTTTCTGATGATGCCGAAAAAGTTCAGCGCTTGATGGTTGCCTATCAGGCGAGCGTGAAGGCTGAATATATTGTCCTTTGCCATCGTGATGGATCGATTATTGCAGAAGTAGGTTCCTTGGGAATTGATGCGACTCCGCTCGCAGTGTTGAGTACGGCTTCGTTCGACTCGGCCCGCCAGGTGGGCATGATGCTTGGCGGTGAAAATTTCCAGTCGGTTTCCTATTCTGGAGAGAACCGCTCCATCTATATTTCCCCGGTGGACCAGGCTCTCCTGCTGGTGCAGATTTTCCCGGGTTCCAAGCTGCCTAACCGTATCGAGGACTTCAACCGCTTGTTGGTGGAAAAGCTGGTCGACGCGGTGCCTGCCTTTACGCAGAATACTAGCCGCCTGGTTCGTTAAGGACTCCTGGAGGCCCCAGTGTCAAAGCTCCCTCCGCTACGCAATTTGCGGAAGACGACGGTTCTTGTTATCGCCGTTTTCTTGGGTTTCTTGATTCACTGGATCCTTGTGGCCAACTGGGGCCGTGAGACTATCCGCGATTCGGCCGAGGCGGAACTTTCGCTTGCGCAGAGTGTCGTCTGTAGCCATATCGTGAACGGTTCGCCATTCGGTGTCGATAGTGTCTTTGAAGAGGGGATGCGCCTCTATTATTATTCCACGGTTTCTTCGGCGTTGCAGCTCAAGGATGACACCTTGATGCATATCTGGTTTAACGGTGCCGATACCGTGCAGAAACTTGCCTGCGACATTGCGCAGGATGTGTGCCTTACGACGATTGCCCCTGCCATGCTGAAGGCGGGCGAGTGGAGCGTCGATCTGGTAGCGGGCCGAAAGCTCTTGTCTACGCGGCAGTTTATTATCGAACCTAGCGACAGGTAGTTGCGATGTCCCGGCAGTTCTGGTTGGGACTTTTCTTGTTTGCGGTATGCGCATTCGGCATGGATGTCGATTCGCTGCCGGTGTGGGATCCGTCCCTTTTGGCCCGGAGCAATTCGTTTGTTCAAAATTCGGATACGGCTTCCCGGCATGATTCCATAGAGACTCACGGATACAAGACGGTGCAGGTGACCGTGGGCGATGGCGGGACGCAGGTGGATCAGGAACTGCGGCTCTCGATTACGGGAAAGTTGACCGACAGTGTCTATGTGGATGCCCTCCTTTCGGATGTGGGGCGCCGTGCAGGGGACCAGACGACGGCGACACTCCGCGAAGTGGACCAGATTTATTTTCGCGTGGAGTCTCCGCATTACTTTTTGCATCTAGGCGACTTGACCTGGGTGGATTCCTCGATGGGATTTACGGGGGTGGAACGCGCTTCGTTGGGGGCCATGGGGGGCGTGCGTGGAGACTTTGGCGGAGGTTATGCGCAGGTGCGTGGCGTGGTCGGTACCGACGAAGTGCAACACTATACGTATACCTTTAGTGGCGTGAGCGGTCAGCAGCTTGGCTATTCGCTCGATGGTGCAGGGAATTTTATCGCGGTAGTGCCGCAATCCGAAACGGTATGGCTGAATGGGGTGCGCCTTACTCGAGGCCGTGATTACTTGGTGAATTATGCGGGCGGCATGCTTGATTTCAAGGGGTCGGTGCTTCCGAGTTTTGACGACGAAATCCGCGTGGAATACGATGCCTACGAGAATGACAATATCTACACCCTGTACGGTGCGGCAGCAAGTTATAGGCATCCGAACCTGTACCTGGATGTGTCCGGTTTCAAGCTTGAAAATGATGTGGATCGCCTGAAACGCGGTGTGTGGACCGACGAGGATTACGCGATGCTCAAGGCGGACCGTGGCGATGAGTTTGTCCGCGACGATACGCTTCCGCCGCTGAATCGCCCCGACCGTACGGAACGCATGAATGCGCGCGTGCGCGTGCAGCATAACCAGCAGTTCTACGCGGACTTTGAAATGGCGGTAAACCGGAGCGATTCCAATATCGTCTCTTCGCAGGTGGATGGCCCCGAAGGGCGTGCGTTCCGCTGGTTTGTGACGACGGATTCGACGCGAGACCTGGTGCATTTCCCCTTGGCGATGTCCGTTTACGGAAACCGCGTGCAGAAAGGCTATGATATTTTGCAGTTCCAGGGGACGGATCTGGACTGGAATCTTTACGGGCTTCGCGACCGCTGGGACTTGGCGTATGCGGATTCGTCTTTCTTGGATGACGACCTGTTGCACGATGAGTTTACGATGCGTACGCGCTTTGCCCGTGATTGGTTCGGTTCGGCGCAGTGGGGATACCGCCGCAATGCCGACGAGGACTGGAATTCGTCGAGGGGTGAACTCGGAGTTCAGCACCGCAACAGGTATGCCTTGGGTGAGCTTTCGTTGATTCGGGTGTCGAGCTTGCAGGAGCGTGAAATGGAGCGTTACCAGGGAACGGCCAATGCGGAATACCTGCAGGGAATGGTCCGCCCCTTTGGAACGGGGGACTTGCGCTTTACGAAAATAAATCTTGATGATGCTGAAGACGAAGTGGTTTACGGAAAGTCTACGAGCGGTTTCGGCGTGTTCTTTGACCGTGGCGAAATCCGCGAAAGTGTGGGCGGTCGCATGGCGAAACGTCGTGGCGATACTTACGGTGACGAATGGGCGGATTCCCTGTGGGCGTCGACCTGGGTGCAAGAGGCGAATTACAACAGCCGCTATTTCACCTTGTCGCACCTGTTGCAGTATGAACGCGTGCGGACGGATTCTTCGGAGTCAAAAAACAGTTGGCTTGCCAATTTGGATTCTCGTTTTGGAGCCGAGGAACTGGGTGTGCAGGGAAATGTCTCGTACAAGTTGGGTATGACCGAAGAGCAGATTTACACGGCGGTGTATAAGGCTGTGGCTCCGGGAACAGGCGACGTGCGTTACGATAGCTTGACCGCGAGTTATATCGAGGGCGTGGACAACGGCGACTTCGTTTACGAGGGAATGGGCCGAAACGATTCCGTGGGAGCGGTGCTTTCGTCCGATGCGGAGTTCGGTATGGAATTGCGTTTTAATCCGGGGCTTGCCTTGGGAATTCGCGAAGGCTTTTTGCGCGATGTGACTTTTGGTGGTTCTTATGAGGGCGAGGGGAGTGACACGACGGGACGCAAGATCTACTTTCCGCCGGTGAATCGTTCGCAGTTGCACCGCATGACTTCGGGGCGTATGGCGGTGGAAGGCCTTGTCGATTGGCAACATCCGTCGGGTGTGTCGCTTGCGTATAAGCCGGGCGCTTCGTTCGACAAGAAGCTTTCTTCGATTTCGTACTACGAGACATCGTATTCGCATCAGTTCGATGCGGGGTACCGAATCAACCTGGACCATTTTGTCGGTGGTGCTCTCTTGGTTCAGGAAAACGAGCTTTCGGCGATGCAGGAATGGGAGTGGGATATTTACGATGGCTCATTGCGTTACCGCTTCGATTTCTTGCAGGGGTTCTTCGTGCAGCCGCTGGGGCGCTACCGTACGGGCGAAGGCACCGACGGTTCCGGCTATGAAGTAGGCGAGTTTGACGCGAATCTGTGGGAAGGCGCTTTGCGCGTTGGTTACCATAAGCAGAAAAAGGTGAATTCCTACGCGAATTTCTCAGTGGTGCAGGTGGATAGCCATGGCGATATTATTCCGTACCAGGTGATGGCGGGGTACAACGACGGAAGAACTTACCGTTTTGAATTTTCGCTGTCGGTAGATATCAATGACTTTTTATCAATGGGTTGTCTTTATATTTTGCGTTTTGGTGATGCCGAAGAGAATGTCTTCCAGAAATTGAGCACCGAGGCGAGGGCGTACTTTTGATGTGTGATGTGAAATGTGAAATGAGTAATTCGCCAAGCGGCGTCATTCTGGAAGGCGAGATGTGAAATGAGAAATTAACCAGGGGACGTCATTCTGGAAGGAGTGAAACGACTGACGGAATCTAAAAAGAAGATTTTTTGATGAAAATGGATCGGATAAATAGATATGTTGTTGAGTTGCGCCGAAACCCTCGGATTCTCTTGCTGCATTTTATAGCATTGCTCGTGCTTTGTACGCATGGGGTTGCGGCGGATTGTCGAATCGCGGCGGTGCAGTGGTCGGGTGACCATGAACTTTATGACGAGTCGCAAATGGCCTCTGTCGTGGGCGAGCCTTGCGAAAACTGGACTCTCGCTCGGGACCAGCTTTTGCGCTATTATGAAAATCACGGTTTTCTGGCGGCAAAACTTTCGGGAAATGTAGACAGCGCAGGAGTCTTGACTTTGCAGATGCAACGCGGCTTGGCGTGGGTGTGGGCTGAACCTGAAAACCTGGATTCGTCGGGTAGCCGCCTCGAGGTATTCCGTAGGCAGACGGGAATTGTTGCTGGTGATTTGGTGTCGATGCAGGACCTCGAACGCTCCGATATGAAGTTGGCGCGAATCGGCTATTACGACCGTGTGGCGCCTGTGCAGATGTACCGTGATCCGACCCGGAATCGCATTATTCCCGTTTATCGGATGCAGGCGGCGGCAGTTTCGGAGGCGTATGCGCTTCTGACTTATTCCAGTGAGACCGACGTGTGGGAAGGCAACGTGAATGTTTCGCTTTACAATATCCGCGGGACTGCGCGCGACCTTTTCCTGCAGGGTTTTACCTCCGACGAAGCACGCCGCCTGGAAGGCTCCTATAAGGAACCGTGGATTCTGGGGACCGCCTGGGATGTTGTCGCGCGTGGTTACTTCGACGAAGATTCTTCGACGCGCGAGGCTTATGGTGAACTAGGTGTTTCGCGCGATATCGGCTTTGATTTTAATGTGGGCATTTTCCTGGGTGTCGGCAATAACCGCAAGACTTCGTCGCTAGAACTGTCTTATGTTTCGCTGGACCGATTTGTGCTGCCCCGCTCGGGTACGCGCTTTAAGGGCTCGGTCGTCTGGAACATGGCCCGCCCGGATTCGCTCGACAATTTCTTGCGGGCGGGCGCGAAGCTTGTTCACTATATTCCCTTCTACGGAAATTGGATTACGCGCTTCAGCGGTGCCGCCGGTGGAATTTTCCCGACCGATGCGACTCTTGACCGACTGGATTACTTCGCGCTTGGCGGTATGGATAGCTTTAGGGGAATGGACGTGCGCTTTGTGCGTAGCCGTTCCTATGGGTATTCCGAAGTGGCGTTGCTGTGGCAGTATGGTTATGACCTCTCTATCGAGGCTTTCTATCAGCCGGGACTTTATCGCGCGCTTGCGCCTAGTCATGGCTGGAAACGTGAGCATGATTACGGTGTTGCCTTTACGCAGTATCGAGGCAATTGGAGCGTGAATCTGTACTATGCGCTGCGGAATGGCGAAAATTACCTGGACGGCATTATCGGCTTCGGTCTGAAAACGCTGTTCTAAATAAAAAAGAACCCGCTCGGGTGAGCGGGTCGAAAATCGCTTGTCGGTTTTGGTTACCTGTAGTTGAACCAGTAACCGATGCCGAGGCTGAGGCGGGAATTGGACCATTCGGCATGCTTGTACATATCGGTCACGCCGTAGGTGTACCTGAAGTTGAATTCAAGACCGAAGCCCAGAGTAAAACCGAGGCCAGCGCCGAGTTCCACGTTCAGGAGTTTCTGCTCGTCGTTGCTATCCCATTCTTCGGCGTAACCCGAGTACCACTGTTCGAAAAGGTTGATATCGAAGGTGGCGCCCGCTTCCATGAAGAAGCTGTTGGAAAGGTAGAAGCGTGCCATGGCGGGAATCGTGATGGCCATGCCGATGGTCATGTCGTCATCGACGTCGTCGCTGTTGTGGGTGCCGTAGCCAGTGTCGTCATCACCGTTGGTAAATGTTGCGACGTTCAGCATCAGGCCAAGTCCTGTATGGAGGCCGATGCGGGAATTGAATCCGATCAAGGCGTCGAAGGCCAGCTGCGTGTACGATGCGCTGTAGTCGCCAAAGTCGGGAGCATTTTTACCCTGGAAGATAACGGAACCTTCGGTGAGGCTGGCGCCGAACACGTTGGGGCTGTTGATTGCTGCGGATGCGCTGGTAAACGCCATCAAGAAAATGGCGAGAGCGATAATTTTTTTCATTTTAGTCTCCTAATATCTTAAAATAATGTCACAATGATAGAAATTTTGTGATAAATTAAGATGAAAATTGTCTGTTTTTATGTCATTTGCAAAAAAGTGTGATTTCGTATACAATCTTTTGGATGAGGGTTATCCCGCCGCCAGTAATCCTGCTCATCCCCCCTCAGTCATCCTGCACGTCCCACCCTCTGTCATCCTGCACGTCCCCCCTCAGTCATCCTGCATGTTCCACCCTCTGTCATCCTGCACGTAGTGCGGGATCCAGAACTTAATGTAGACTTTTTATTTGTTTATTGTGTGTAAAATGTGTAAATGTATCTTAAATTTTGCTTAATTGTGGACTTTTAATAAAAATTACATTGACTTTGCTAAAATAAAAGGTATATTAATCGTAAACCATCAGGGAGTGTTTTATGTGCTTGGAATTTCGTGGTGCGTTGGGCGTTGCGATGGCTTTGGGTGCCACCGCAACCTTCGCGGCCGACTGGTACGCGAAGGACAATTTGCAACCCGGGCATGACCCGAGCATGGTGCGCTACGAGGACGGCTACGCCCTTATGAGCACGAACAACAATTTGCAACTGTGGACATCGGAAGATGCCTACACTTGGCGCGACCACAGGGCGACCGTGAGTGGGGTTCCGCAGTGGGCCTACACCTATGCGCCCAAGACCGAGGGCATCTGGGCTCCGGACATTTTCTACATGAACGGCGAGTACCGCGTTTACTACTGCGTGTCGGAATTCGGCAAACGCAATTCGGCTATCGGCTATCAATCGACGACATCGATTATGCCGGGCTCAACGGGCTACGGCTGGAAGGACCATGGCCATGTTTTCCATACCAAGGACGGGACGGACAAATACAACGCGATTGACGCCGACGTGGTGCGTGACACCGAGGGCAATTACTGGATGGCGTTCGGCTCGTTCGGGCTCGGCATTCAGCTGATTAAGTTGGACGCAACGACAGGCTACCAGGCGAGCGACGACAAGACGGTCTACAACATCGCGCGCCGTACGAGTAAGGCTAGCGGTGGAGCCGAAGAAGGCCCGAGCCTGATTGAGCATAACGGACAGTATTTCTTGTTTACCGCATGGGACAAGTGCTGCCAGCAGGGCGCAAACATCGAGCAGACAACGTACAAGACGGCTTACGGCCGTGCAGATAAAGTAACCGGACCGTACAAGGACCGCGCTGGCTACGACATGGCGAACGGCGGCGGCACGATTCTGTTGGAACGCTACGGGCGCTACGTGGGGCCGGGCGGCGGCGAGGCCTTCCAGGACCTGAACCGCGTGCGATTTGTGCATCATTATTACGATAACGCAGGCGACAAGTTTAACCATATTCATATTCGTGATGTCGTCTTTACCGAGGATAACTGGGCTGAGATGGGACAGCCCTTCCTCGGGCGTTATTTGAGTGCCGAAGTCGAACATGGCGCGCTCACGCGTGCGGTGTCGGGCGACCTCGCGATTACGCGGAGCAATACGGCCTCGAACGGGGAATACCTCGCGTACGTGAATACCGAGGGCTCCAAGATTCGACTGCCGATGAACATTATGCAGGCGGGCGATTACCTGCTGCGTTACCGCTACGCGAACGGTGGCGATGCGGCCGCGACGCACAAGGTGACAGTGAATGGCAAGTCGCAGACAGTGACGCTCCCGCCGACAGGTTCGTGGGGAACGTTCCCCGAAAAGTCCGTCGTGATGGTGCCCGCGAAACTCAAGCGCGGTGGCAACTTCATAGAACTGGAACCTTCGCCGAACGGAAATTTCGCGGAACTGGACCGCATCGATTTCTTGCGCATTATCCGTGATACGATTCCCGCGAACGGCTTTGACAACGGCATCCGCGTGCGCCTCACGAAGGACGACGAGTTCGCCATCAAGGACGGCGGCTATGCGATTTTCGAGAACGTGGTGCTTGATTCGCTTAAGGATATCGGCAATGTTTTCCTTCAGGTGAAAAATGCTTCGTCGGGTAAGATCGTGATTCGCGACGGCAAGAAGGACGGGACTGCGGTCTTCACATGTGACCTGTCAAATAGATCTCTCATGGGTGACGGCTGGTCTGCGGCGAAATGCTCGGGCGATATGGGCCTGCGCGGCATCAAGGACCTGTACCTGACGGCATCGGGAATTTCCGGCGAGGCGATTCTCGGGAATCTCATCTTTGAGCCGATGCAGGTTGTCTGCAACCAGGAACCGTGTGGCGACCCGATTTCAAGCTCCAGCGAGGTTTCGCCGGAAAGTTCCAGCAGCGGAACGACCGCGATTGCCCCGCGTGCAGTCCGCCACGATTCTCCGGCACCCGCCCGCAAGGCCTTCCGCGACCTCAAGGGCCGCAGTTTTGACAAGCAAATCCCGTACCGGGTGATGTTCTAAGGGGTGATTTTAAAAAGCTGGTTTATCGTTTTTCTTATGTTCGGGTGTTTCATAATTCACCCGAAACAATTTTCGGTTGAAGGCGGGGTGATGAAGGTCCCGTCGTATATGGCCTGGTGCATTTAGTGCAATCTAGCCTTCGGAGGTTTTACCTCAGCTCATAAAGAGCCCCTATAAGATTTAGATGCAAAGGCGCTTTCCATAAAGGATTGTTCGTTACGGGAAATCCCGTTCCTTGTTGCGGTTTTACGCCAATTTGCTTTGACGATTTTTTGCATTTCGGTAATGGTTGCCTTTGCCTTTGCCGCAGGTAATCCGTAAAGTTCGCAAACATCCTGGGCGAGTTCCAATGATAGTGTGGAATCGTTGTCGGAAATGTTCAGCGAAAGGAATTCCCCATAGGGATTCGGATTTACGTCGAATAGGGGTGAAAGCGTCCACCCTTTTTCGGACAAGAGAAAACCATGGTTGCGCAAGTGGTCGTCGGTGTTGGATACGAGGATGTTGAATACAATCCGTTTCCAGAGTTCAAGAAGGTCCTTTTTGGGCGCTGCTCCGGCAGACTTGATGAAGGAGGCGATTTCGGTGTATCCGCAGTCATCGTCCCCGTCAGTGTGGCCGAGCAGGGCCATAGCCGACGTGAAGTGGATTCTCCGACCGGACTCTCGGTCAAATCTTTTTACGAGAAAAGTGGAACCGTATCGCGATAATTTTTCAAGGCGACTTTCCGAAACGTTCAATCCGCACATTTCCGCAAGTTCATAGACCGTTTTTTCCCAAGCGCCGCAGTTTATCTTGTCGTTCTTGGAAGGAAACTTTGCTATCCAAAGGCTGCCATCCGGTGCAATGACGTTTGCTTTAGGGCGTGCGCCCCCTAACGAGGAACCCGGCGCAATTAGCATCTGTAGCCATTTGTCCGAGTGCGTGGTGTCGCTTTCGAATGCGGCTACGGCGTCGTTTAGTTTGCGGAGGGCGACCCACGGAGGGGCTGCCATGTCGGAATCGTCCGAAAGGAAGGGGCCGTCCTCGTTCGCTTTGAACCGCAAAGCTCCCATGCGTGACATGTCGTGAACGCCGAGCAGGTAGTCGCTTTCCATGAGTTTTCGGGGCTTTCTCGATTCGGAGCGGGCGATTATGGATTCCCGCCGGTCCATGAGCGTGCGTCCCCACCGGTCGGGGCACGAATCTTCGAATATGCCGAAAAGTTCCTTGCCGACAGGAACGAACTGCCGACCCTTGAAAAGGGACAGGTCCGGGTCCAGCATAAAGCTACCGAAGTGCTTTAGCCATTCGTTGTCGTACTCGAATGAACAGACTTCTTTGCCTCTTGCGCCTTCCACAAAGAGCGTGCCGATGCGCGTGGGGGCTGTGCGCAGCCAGTTTTCGTAAACCAAAATCTGCTTCACTTGCCCTCCGGGTGATATTTCTTCAGGAGTTCGATGTCGTGGAGCTTTTGTCCGAGTTCGTCGTCTGCGGCGACCTTGAGAAGGTCGGTGTCCATGCCGCTTATGGCGTGGAGTACTGCTGCGTAAATGCCGATTGCCACTGCCGCGGAACCTTTTTCCACCGCCCATACCGATGCTCGGCTGACGCCCGCCCTTTCGGCTGCAAGCGCAACAGAAATTTTACGACGCATGCGTGCCAGACGGATTTGTTCTCCCATCTGTTCAAGGATTTTACCGGTTTTCGGCAGAAGAGTTACGTTTTTTTTGCCCATGATGTCAATAAATATATATTGTTTTGATTAAATTGTCAATAAATATTGACAAAATGGAACGGTTTTGAAGAATGGAGGGGATGAAATTTGAGTTTTGAACGAGGTCCTACCTCGGCTCATAAAGAGCCCTTATAAGACGTAAACAATAAATTTTACTTATTGTGTTAAATTTTGACAAGAATATAATGTATATTTATAATATGAAATTTAATATTGACAAAAAAAAGATTGCAAAATTAATGCAGAATGGAGCCGCTGTTCCAGTCTGTTCTTTGTTGATTTTGTTTTTGATGTTTATGATGTTTGATTCTGTAGTTGGGTCTATTTTGTCGTTTGTTGCGATTTTGCTTGTGAATTTTTATGTTTTTGCGGGTTCTGATTGGATGGTGTCGAAAAAAATGGATTCTATAAAAACTTTTTTGCGGATTCAGAATGCTTCTTTGACATTTAACTTGATTGAATTCGTTATTTCATTGATTTGCGTCTTTTGCGAACTAGATGGCGATATAGGAATGCTTTGTGCTGGGGTTGTTATGCTGTTGCTGTCTGTTGCGGGTATGGTTCACTCAGTATTGCTAAAAGTTGACTACGATTGTTACAACTAAAAAGATGTTCCTTTTTGGTGTTTAGTAATATAATTTATCATTATATTACTGTTTAGTTCTACCTCGTCTCATAAAGAGCCCCTATAAGACCTGCTTTCTGAATATACCTTTATTTATGCGGGTTCGCAAGCGGTTAGACGCTGAAAAAATCAGAAAAATTGGATAGATTCTTGACTTTTGGGCCATTTGTTTTATTATGAAAAAATCAATGGTATTGGATCGCTGGGTGGTTGACGAAAGGCTTAGGGGAGTATAAATTTAGTGAGTGGTGTATGGGTAAAGCGAGGAAAAATGAAATTCGGGATTGGCAAGGCGTCTGTCGTAACGACTGCGGCAATACTTACTTTAGCCTGTTCGGCTTTTGCAGCCGATTGGTACGCGAAGGAGACGCGCTGGGCGGGGCATGACCCGGACATCATCCGTTACGAGGACGGCTACGCGCTCGCGACGACGGACAACCACATGCTCATGCAGTTTTCCGAGGATGCGCTGAACTGGAAGAACGGCGAGCCCGCCATGCCGGAATTTTCGAAGTGGCTTTACAAGTATGCGCCGAACATGATTGACATCTGGGCGCCGGACATTCATTACATCGGCGGGGAATACCGCATGTACTATTGCGGTTCCGAGATGGGCATCCGCTCGTCGGGCATGGGGTTCATGGCGAGCAAGGAAATCGACCCGACAAAGCCCGGCTACGGCTGGACGGACATGGGCGAGGTGATTCACACGGTCAAGAGCGACGCCTACAACGCGATTGACGCGGCGGTGCTGAAGGACAACGATGGCAAGGTCTGGATGGCGTTCGGTTCGTGGGGCACGGGCATCCACATTCTGGAACTGAACGAAGAAACAGGCAAGGTGAAAGACGGTGCGAAGATGATCAACATCGCGAACCGCGGCGGTTCGGGTATCGAGGGCGCAAGCCTCATCGAGCACGACGGCTACTACTACCTGTTTACGGCGTGGGACAACTGCTGCAAGAAGGGTGCCGACCTCGAGAACAATTCTTACAAGACAACGGTCGGACGCTCCAACCGCATCGACGGCGGGTATGTGGATCGCAGTGGCAAGGCTCTCCTGAATGGCGGCGGCACGATTCTGTTGAGCCATTACGGGCGCTACTACGGGCCTGCGGGCGGCGAGGCGTTCCAGGACGTGAACCGCCAGCGTTTCGTGAACCATTACTACGACAAGAACGACGGCGGAAATTCTTACATACAAGTTCGCGACATCGTCTATACCGACGACGGCTGGCCGGAACTGGGGCAGCCCTTCCTCGGGCGTTACCTGAGCGCCGAGGCGGAACATGGCGCCTTGACGCACGTGGATATTTCGAGCAGCTCCGACGCATCGAACGGCGAGTTCTGCGCCTACATCAATTATGAAGACAGCAAGATTCGCCTGCCGATGATTATCCCGCAGGCAGGCGAGTACCTGATCCGCTACCGCTACGATAACAACTGGACCGAAGACGGCGCGAACGGAAGTTCGCACTTCGTGAGCATCAACGGCAAGAACCAGGAAGTGGCGTTGCCGCTGACGGGCGCGTGGAGCGCATTCCCCGAGAAGTCGGTGGTGTACATCCCAGCAAAACTCAAGCGCGGTTCGAACTTCATCGAGATTACGAAGGGCAAGCACTATGCGGAACTCGACCGCCTCGACTTCTTGCGCATTATCCGCGACACGATTCCGGCGAACGGCTTTGACAACGGCATCCGCGTGCGTTTGACGGCTGATGACGAGTTCGCCATCAAGGACGGCGGCTACGCGATTTTCGAGAACGTGATTACTGATTCCATCGTGGGCCCGGGTGTGCTTGTGCAGGTGAAGAACGGAGCCGGCGGTACGCTCTCGTTGCGCAAGGATAGCAAGAAGGGCGACGTGATTTCGAAATGCGAATTGCCCTCGGCGGGTGAAGCGAGCAAGTGGATTGACGTACGCTGCTCCAACATGCCGGAACTCAAGGGCGTGCAGGACTTCTACCTGACGGCGGAAGGCCTCAGCGGCGAAACGCTCGTAGGCAATATCAAGTTTGACGAGGGCGTGAAGGATTCGACGGATGCAATCCGCCGGATCGATACCCGCGATAATCGAGCCCTCCGTGCGGGCGACATGCGCCCCCGCAATGGCTACCGTGACCTCAAGGGCCGCTCTTTCGACAAGCAAATCCCGTACAGGGTGATGTTCTGATTTCCTATATTTGTTCTATGCTTACGATTAATGGACAGAGTGTCGATGCGGCTGGCAAGACCGTTGCCGAATACCTTGCGGAAGCGGGGTACAATACCGTGCGCATCGCTGTGGAACGGAACGAGGAAATTGTTCCGAAGGCAAAGTATGCCGAGACGGTGCTTGCCGATGGCGATGTCGTCGAGGTTGTGAACTTTGTAGGCGGCGGGTGATGCTATCCGAAAATTCGCAGATGTGCGATTTCCGCGTGCCGACTCGCGAAGAAATGCTTGCCGCGCTAGAAAAGCGGCAAGGTGCAGATGCCGTACGCAAGTTGCAGGCGGCAACGGTTGCTGTTTGCGGTTTGGGCGGGCTTGGTTCAAATATCGCGATTTCCCTGGCGCGGGCCGGAGTCGGCAAACTGATTCTGGTTGATTTCGATTGCGTCGATGTGACGAACTTGCATCGTCAGCAGTACAAGGCGAACCAGGTGGGAATACCGAAGCCTGAGGCGTTACTTGCGAACTTGAAGGAGATTGCCCCGTATACGGAATTTGAGACGCATTTCGAGAAGGTGACCGCCGAAAATGCGGTGGCGCTGCTTGCAAAAGCCGACGTGGTTTGCGAGGCGTTCGACAATGCCGAGGCGAAGGCGATGCTTGTGAATACGGTGCTCGAAAATATGCCTGAAAAGTACCTAGTCGCGGCTTCTGGAATGGCGGGCTACGATAGCGGAAATTCAATTACGACCCGCAAGGTGACTAAGCGCTTTTATGTCTGTGGTGACGGCAAAAGCGATGTGAATGACGGAATCGGCTTGATTGCCCCGCGCGTGATGCTCTGTGCCGCCCATCAGGCCCTGACGGTGGTGCGGATTATTCTTGACCTAGCGTAAAAAAGGTGCCGCCCAATATCCCGTTGACAATCCATCCATAGAAAGATACAAAGTGTATGTGAAAACCCCTTTAAAAGGGGGTATTTTTTTATTGGTGATTTTTGGAGATGTTTATGAAAAAGATAAACAGTTTTGCTGCTATTTTAGCCTTGGCCGCCTTTTCGGACGCGGCCGTCAATCTGAACGTGAGCCTGGGGGACAGCATTAAGCCGGTAACCCATGTGGCCACGGGCTCGCTTTACGGCCTTACTGAAACACTTCCGAGCGATATCGGGAAAGACGTGGCGCCCCTGAAACCGAACGTCTTTCTTTCGCCGGCGCGTAGCGGTAGCGGCCGTCAGCAGGGCATCGGTGGTGCGTTCCTCGTTGCTCCGCGTGTCGAAAGCATCGGTGCCAAAATCCAAATTCGCTTGGCCGACGTCTTGCCTGGTTGGCCCTACAAGTTCCAGAACATGGACCACTGGAAAAACGAGGTGACGTCGGTCATTAACGACAAGCTTAAATCAAGCAACAAGAATTTCGACGGTTACGAAATCTGGAATGAGCCGAACGATACCTGGAAAGTTTCGGGCATAGATTTCAATTCGGGCCTTTGGAAGCAGACTTATGATTTGATTCGCAAGCTTGACCCGGGTGCAAAAATTATCGGACCATCGTATTCTTTTTATCATGCATCTAAGATGGAAGAGTTCGTGAAATACTGCTCGCAGAACAACTGCATGCCCGACGTGGTCAGCTGGCACCAGTGGGGTAGTGGCGGTTTTGTGGGGGCTGTCGAGACGTATCGTGCACTCGAAAAGAAATACAACGTCCAGCCGCGTCCGTTGAGTATCAATGAATATTCTTCGACGGAACATAGCGAAGAAGGCTGCCCAGGTCTATCTGTTCCGTTTATCGCCAAATTCGAACGCCACGGTGTCGAAAGCGCTATGATTTCTTGGTGGTTTGTGCCGCTTCCGGGACGATTGGGTAGCTTGCTCACCAAGAACAACGAGCGCGGCGGCGGTTGGTGGCTGTATAAGTGGTACGGTGATATGAGCGGTTACATGGCTAAGGTTACGCCGCCCAATGACAAAAGCGACGGCGTAGACGGCTTTGCCGCCCTTGACAAGAAGAAAGGCTTTGCAAGCATTGTGCTTGGAGGCAATACTTTGGGCGATGTAAACGTGAATATCTCGGGAATTCCCGCTGCATTTGGAAACAAGGTGAATGTGGCTGTGGAATATGTGGTATGGGAAGACAAGGACAAGGCTGTTCCATCGACGACTCCGGTGTCAGACAAGGAATATGGTGTAAGTGACGGCAAGATTACGGTGCCGGTAAACATTACGAATACCAAGTATGGTTACCGCGTGTACGTTACGCCGATTATTCCCCAGGCGCCTTATAAAGATGTTGCCGCTGCAATTCCGGGAAAAATTGAAGTCGAAAATTACGATGTCGGTGGCTCAGGCAAGTCATTCCTCGACAAGGATGACGATAACAAGGGCGGCGAGTACCGCGACGATGCTGTTGATATTGTAAAGGCGGGCAATGGCTACGCCATCGGCTACACGCAGGAAGGCGAATGGCTCGAATACACGGTGAAGGTAGCCGAAGCGGGTGAGTATGGCTTGTCCGTGAGCTACGCAACTTCTTCCGAAAATACTGGCGTTAAGTTGTATGTGGATGACAAGGTCATCAAGGACGATGTCGTTTTCCCGCAAGGCGCTGACTGGGAAACTTATTCTACATACGATGCGGGCAAGGTGAATCTTGATGCGGGTGACCATGTGCTCAAACTTGAAATTGTGGGCAACTATGTGAACATCGACTGGCTGGAACTTTGTAATGCCGATAAGTGTGGAGTATCCGATTCAACAGGGGATTCAACAACTGTGATTGGAAATCGTCCGACTCTATTGGGTTCACCTAGCGTATCGAACTACAATGTATTCGACATGCAGGGACGCTTGATTGCTAGGTTCTCTGATACTGAACTAGTAAACATTCAGGCGAAAATGACCGCCCTGGTCAAGCGTCCTGGTTCTTACCTGGTCAAGCCTCAAGAGGGTGGACGGATCTTCCGCATTGTGATTAAGTAGCCTTTATTCCATAAAATTTCTAAATTACCCGCCATGAAAACGATTGAAGTCGTGGCGGGTATTATTTGTGATGGTGCATGGCGAACNNTGCCACTCAGCGTGGTTATGGCGACTACAAGGATTATTGGGAATTTCCCGGTGGAAAGATGGAATCCGGCGAAACTCCCGAACAGGCGTTGGTTCGCGAACTTAAAGAAGAACTTGCCGTCGATGTTCTTGTCGGTGATTTTGTATGCACCGTAGAATATGATTATCCTGCTTTTCACCTGACCATGCATTGCTATCTATGTACGATTGCGGGCGGAAAGGTTCCGGAACTTCTGGAACATGAAGCTTCTAGATGGCTTTCTCAGGCAGAGTTGCGTACTGTGGATTGGCTCCCTGCTGATTTGCAGGTGGTGGAGGCTTTAGAAAGCCGTTGAGAAATTCTAAATTTTATTTTGGAATAGGTGGATTAAGGTAAAGTATTATGGACGAAAAGAAAGATGCTCTTGTTATTGGCGGTCACGAATTCAGTTCCCGTTTCATTTTAGGTTCCGGCAAGTATTCCCTTAAGTTGATTGAAGCAGCGGTGCGCGATGCCGGGGCACAGATTGTGACCCTCGCGGTGCGCCGGGCGAATACCAAGGACCACGAGAATATTCTGGACTATATTCCGAAGGGCGTGACGCTGTTGCCCAACACGTCCGGCGCACGCAACGCCGCCGAGGCGGTGCGCATCGCGCGTCTTTCCCGCGAACTCGGCTGCGGTGATTTCGTTAAAATCGAAATCATGCGCGACACCAAGTACCTTTTGCCCGACAACTACGAAACCATCAAGGCGACAGAAACCTTGGCAAAAGAAGGTTTCGTGGTGATGCCTTACATGTACCCGGATTTGAACGTGGCGCGCGACCTTGCGAACGCAGGTGCCGCAGCCGTGATGCCGCTCGCCGCTCCGATTGGAAGCAACAAGGGCCTTTCGACTCGCGAATTCATCCAAATTCTCATCGATGAAATCGATCTCCCGATTATCGTGGATGCAGGCATCGGCAAACCGTCTGAAGCATGCGCTGCCATGGAGATGGGCGCCGCTGCGATTATGGCGAATACTGCACTTGCAACCGCCGGTGACTTGCCTATGATGGCGCAGAGTTTCAAGCTTGCCATCGAAGCGGGCCGCAAGGCCTACTTGGCAGGCCTTGGGCGCGTTCTCACGCGCGGCGCTTCCGCCTCCGACCCGCTCACGGGATTCTTGAGAGACTAACCGGGGCGTTACAGAAACCCATGACGCTCGGTCATAGCCATGCAAGCATGGCTGCGACTCTCGCTTACAGGGTTTTGCGGGGTGCCCCCGCAGTAGGGGTAACGAAAAAAAAGACGAGCTTTTCGCTCGTCCTTTTTTGTAGTGAGGGGGAGTCTTCCCCCCCTGCCTACTGCACATCAATCTGCACCTTGTACATCGCCTTTTTCGGCGTGAGTGCGCTGCGCGGGGCTGTTGTCACGGTCACGTTCTTCTTGGTGACTCCAGGCTGCTGTTGTAGAGTCTTGAGCAGTTCCTGGTTGCGGGCTTCGGCCATTTCAAGGATTTCTTTTTCGAGTGTTTTGCGGTCGAGTTCCTTGGCGTGTGCGTCGGCGTAGGCTGCATAGGCGCTGTCCTTGTCGGCGATAGCCTGGATGGCCTTTTCGTCAAGTTCGTTGAGCGTCGTCTTGTTCTGCGTCGCCTTGTAGAATTCTGTTTTCAGCTTGCGGGTCTTGTAGGCGTCAACGGTACGCTTCAGGTTGAAGGTCTGGACAAAGTTCATCTTGAGCTTGTTGTCCTTGGCGAGAGCTTCCACCATCTTTTGCGCTTTGGCATACTGTTCGCTGCTGAACGATGTGGCGAGTGCGTCAATGCGGATTTCGTCATTCTTGCCGAGGTCAAGTCCGACAACTCCTGCACCGGTCGCGGCGACATTTCCGACAACCTTGAACGGTGAAAGTGCCACTTTGACGAGCAGGTTCATCACGGTCTTCCATACGATTTTTAGGTAAGAAAATTCAGGATCCTTCACGTTGCCTTTCACGGGGACGTCGAACTGAATCTTGTCGTTTTTGTCCTTGAGAATGTAGAGACCGACTTTCATCGGAACGGTGTATTCCGGGTCGGTGTTCGAATCCTTGTCGCCGACGTCGATGTTGTAGATGTCGATGGTGTTCTTGCTTTCGATGTTCCAGCCGCTCATCTTGTTTTCGCTTGCGAATGCCATGGTGCCCGAACTGATGGGGTAGCCGGTGTAGTGGTGGCTATACGGCGAGAAATGCTTGAGGGCGAGGTTCTTCACACTGATGTAGGCGTCCATCGTGCTGATGTCGGAAAGCGCGCCCTTGTATTTGAGCGAAAGCGAGCCGCCTTCGGGGAAAGCTGCCGTCACGTTGATGGCGCAGGGCGTGTTGAAGTTGATGTTCGAACCATTGACAGCGATGTTGCTGACCTTGTAGTTGAACGGTTGCTTGGGCGTGTGGTCCGTTGCCGAAACGGTGGTGTTTACAACGGCGAGTTTGTTCACAATCGCCTTGAGCGGCTTGGATTTTTCGTTTGATTTCGGCTCTTCGGCGGCAACTGAATCGGAAGCGCTGTTCTTGGCGGGCTTCATGATCGGTTCGAGCAGAACGTCGATGTTGGTCTTGCCGTCCTTGAACAGGTCGAGGTGCGCGGATGCTCCGTCGACGACAACCGAGTCGACGCGGAAATCCATCTGGTCCAGGTTGGCCTTGGCGATGCCGACTCCCACGTGCGAAACGCCGATGACATTGCCGCTGGTTTCAGTGAGCTTGATGCCGTCAACAGCGACCGTACCGCTCACGTTCGAGGCGAGAATGTGGTTGACATTGCCTGCGACATTCAGGTTCACACCGAGCGAGCCTTCGAAATCCTTGTAGTTGATAAAATCCTTGAGGTAGGGCTTTGCGATGGCGAGCGCAAGCTTGTTGAGGGTCACGTTCACGCCGAAGTCCTGCGTCTTCATGTTGAACTGCACTTTCACGCCGAGGTCACCGCCGTTGGCGAACTTGAGGTTCACGCCGATGTCGGTGTTCTTGTTGCTGAAGTACACGGCGGGAATAGCGACGGAGAAGTCTTCGAGGTGAATTTTGGAGCCGACCTTGAGGTCTTCGTAAATGATGTTGCCTTTTTCGAGAGTGATGTTTTCGAGGGCGACGCTGAAGCCGATCATTTCGTTCGGGTCGAGATTCAGGGCTTGAGTCGTGTCTGCGTCTTGCTTCTGCGTGGAGGCTGCAGAGGCTTTTGTAGCGGAGGAATCTGCGGTGCTGTCGGCTGCAAATTTGTCCAAAATGTCGCTGAAGTTGAATTGGCTTCCTTTCTGCGTGACGCGCGTATACAGGCCCTTCAGGTAGATTTCGCTCACGCTGATTTCCTTTTTGAGAAGGCGCGTGGGGTTTGCGTTGATGCGGAACTTTTCGAAGGCAACGAATGGCGTGGTGCCGTCGGTCTCGTAGATAGCGAAATCATCGACGGTGACGGTGAACGAGAACGGGCTGAATTCCACGTTTTCGATTTTCATCTTGCGGCCGATGAGTTCTTCGGAGTGGGCGACCACATAGTCTTTGGCGATGCCGGGTCCGAGTTTTAGGGCGGCAATGACGATTACGATCAATACCGCGAGAACGATAAGGGCAATGTAACGTTTCTTCATGCCTAAAAAATAGAATTGTTGCTTTGCAGCGGCTTGTTAATTTTTTTTAGAGATGCTTTTTCTATCTTTGCTTATGATGGAAAAGGATTCCCTGAATGTGTTGATTTTGGCGGCGGGCCTCGGAACGCGATTGCGCCCGCTTACAAACGATATGCCGAAGCCGCTCGTACCCGTGGTGGACGCCTCGATTCTGGATTTGCAGGCCCGAAAGGCGCGTGCGATTGGTAACATTCGTTTACACGCAAATGCGCATTACCTGGCAGATCAGGTGGTGGCGGCAGGGGAGAAGCTTGGCTTCGAAAAAGTCTGGGTGGAACTGCCCGAAATCCTTGGAACGGCGGGGCCGCTCAAACGCATTTATAACGAGGGCTACCGTGGTGGCCTCCTGATTATGAATGGGGATGCCTATTGCAATTTTGACCTGACCGCTTTTGTTCGGAATGCGCAGACATTGGCCGCCCAGCCGAACGGCCCGCAGGTGGCTTTGCTCGCAGTTGATTTCCCGAAGGTGAATACGTTCCGCGTGGGGCCTGATGGTCGCTTGGCGGGCGTGGTTGGCCGTTTCGGTAGCGAAGAGGGTATGCCCGCTACGTTCTCTGGCGTTTCTTGGTACAGCGACGAGGCTCTTTCGCGAATCCGCGACGGGGAATTCGATATCCGCGAATTCTGGAAGCAAGAAATTGTGGCGGGTCGTGCTCCGTTTGTTGACATGACGCAATTACACGCCATCTGGATTGACATGGGCTCGCCCGAAGGCTTGATGGCAGCGGTGGAGGCTCGCCTGAAGGAACTTGGTCGCGATGTCAACGAAGTCGTTGTTGAACCCGGCGTAAAATTGCCCGCTGGTGTGACTATCAAGCATTCTGTGATTTATGCTGGAGCCGACATTCAGCCCGGCGAAAAAATTGAAAATGAAATCCGCGGTCGCGGTTTTAAGTGGGAAATTAATTGAGGTGTCATCCTGAGCGGAGGGCGCAGCCCGAAGTCGAAGGATCCAGGAATTAAAATGAGAAAATTCAGAGTTGTACTTGTTGAACCGGAACATCCGCACAATGTGGGCTTTGTGGCCCGCGCCATGCACTGTTACGCCCTCGATGAACTTTATATTGTTTATCCGAAGCGTGACAAGGTCATCGAAAATTCTTACCACACGGCACCGAACAGCCACGAGGTCTTGGATAAGGCGACTATCGTGCACAAGTTCGAAGATGCCATTGGTGATTGCGCCTGTGCGGTTGCGTTTAGCCGCCGCATTTACGGGTCTGCCATCAAGCACACGATGATGCCCGGGCTTTCGGAATTGTTGCCCGAGAATGGCACGATTGCGCTGGTGTTTGGTCGAGAATCTTGTGGCCTCGAAACTGAAGAAGTGAACGCTTGCACCTACCAGTGCGAAATTCCTGTACCGGGGCTCATGAGCTTGAACCTCGCGCAGGCGGTAACGGTGGGCCTCTACGAACTTTGCCGCAGCGGTGCGCTTGCCAATGGCGAAGGCCGCGCGAAGCGTGGAAGCAAGGGTGCTTGCGAGACTGCTCCGGCGACCATCGAACAGATTGATAGCTTCAAGAAGTTCCTGGACCGTTACCTGACCGGTCAGTATCACGACCAGTCCTGGCGCGACAACTTCCTCAATACGCTCCTGCAGCGCCTGCACCCGACTCGCAACGAACTTTCGGCGTTGTTCGGCCTCATCCGTAACCTTGCGAAAAAGCCCGCTCGTCTTGAACAGGCCGCCGACAAGGCCGCGGCACAGAAAGCCGCTAAGGCTGTCGAAACTGCAGAATCTGCTGAAAAATAGGCATGGAAGTTGAATTCAACATCGCAGGTAGAATTTTGGCGAAGGACGGCACGCGGGTCATTTCGCTTGCCGAAATTCTTGCATCGCCTGAAGCTGGTTCTGGCGCTACGTGCGCCGCCGACCTCTCCGAAGATGTTCTCTCCGCTTATTGCAAGGCGGTTTCGGCGCAGAATGCCTGCAAAGTCTATCTGTGGAAAGACCGCGAAGAATACGGCAATGCGAACGTATTCAACGGCGGCTCCGATTACGAAGTTGTGAATGAAGTTTGCTTCTTGTGCATCTATGATTCTGGCTGCGAAGTCCTCCGAGAACGTACGAACTGCTGGAACGAAAAAATCGATGCAGTCGTATCTTACAACGTATAAAGGCCTTTTTTGCGTATAAACTAGGTCCCAAAGTCCCTTTTAAAAGTCCCTTTTGTCCTAGCGCTCCAAATGTTTCGGAGCTCTTTTTGTATTTTTATCGAAAATGCGTTAGGAGGCGCTTATGAAATTTGTTGGAAAAGTGGCAATGCCGATTGCCTTCTTGTGCGGGGCTTTCTTCCTGGGTGCCTGCGATAATGGCGGAAATGCTGTTTTGGCAGAGGGTTCCAAGGAAAATCCTTCGGATGTCGATAAACCGAGGCTGGATAGCTCTGAATATTCGGCTCGTTCCAGTTCGACTGTTGTTTTTAGCAGTAGCTCGCAGGTGCTAGAAGACTTTTTCAATGAGCAGTATAGCTCGTCTTCAATCGTTAAAGAAACGTCGAGTTCTTCTGTTGAAGAATGCTACAAGAGCGGTATGGCATCCATTACGCTTGTCGGTGTCGAAAAGATCAGTTTCAACTGTCCGAATAGCATGACGATGTATGATACCGATTCTTGGACTTTTTACAAGTGCGATGGCAGTACTTTAGTGAAAAAGCCAATGCCGCCTTGCTCCAATAATAGTGTTGAATCTAGTGATTCGCAATCCTCTAGTTCAAGTGAAAATCCCGTAAGCAAGGGCGAAACGAAGGTAATGCCCTCGGGAACATACGATTGCACGGAGTATAGCTGCATTCCGACGGAAAATCTGAATCAGGAAATGCTTGCGGAAGGATTGTATGGCGAATTCCTCGATGAAAGGGATAATCAAGTTTATAAGACTATCCAAATTGGCGAACAGGTATGGATGGCCCAGAACTTGAACTACGCTGATAGTGTTGCTATGCCGAGTCTTTTAGGAGGCAGTTGGTGTTATGACAATGATGAAGAAAATTGTCGTAAGGCCGGCCGACTGTATACTTGGGGAGCTACCGTTGATTCAATCAACTACCTTGCGAAACCTTTTGACCCGTCAAAATGCGAATATATTGATGACGTCTGTGAATATCCGGGAAAAGATCAGGGAATCTGTCCTCCGGGTTGGCGTGTTCCTGATACGACGGATTTCCTAAAGCTGTATAAAAGCGCAAATAGAGACCAGCTTGCAATTAAAACCCAGCAAGGGTGGTGCAATTCGTCTAACGGGACCAATGAACTGGGCTTTTCTGCAATGCCTGTAGGGGCATTCTCAAATAACGTTTATCATTGTAATCATGAACGTTGTTTTAATTCCGCAGAAGGTATAGCGGCTTTTTGGAGCATTCGTATGGGAAGGGATAGTTATACCGCTCGTGCGATGGTTGTCGATTCCTTAGATTTTCATGATCTAGTCTATGAAACGGAAATCGACCGAAGTACTGGATTATCTGTTCGTTGCATAAAAAAATAAAACCCGTAATTAGAAAAGGCGCCATCTGGCGCCATTTTAGAACACGTGTTTCCACTGCAATGCAATGGCATCCAGTAGCCATTCGCGGCCGGTCTTGGTCATTAGTGGCTCGTGTTCTCTGTCTTCGTATTTTTCCTTGAAGCAACGGCGAGTAGTGAAGTCGACTACCACATAGATCTGGTTTGTCTTGTTCAGCGTAATTTCGGCCATAGGCCAGATGTCGATGGTCCTAAAGTCTCCGTCGTAATTCTTTGAGAATTTACCGTAATCGCTAGACTTGTAATGGCCACTCACTGTTGTTCCCACGCCGATCATTGAAACCGTCAGGGGCATTTGGTAGCCCAGGAAATATTCCTGCTCATACACCCAGCCAGAGGCCATTCCTTCAGATGCCTGCCAAAGCCATACGTCGCTGTCGGTACCTGTCAATTTCTGGTAGCCAGCCTTGTATGTGGCGGTCATTACGACATGATGCCAGTCGCCTTCCCATAAGGCGGCAAGGTCAAACATAAAACAGCCGCTTGCCCAACCGTACAAGTACCAGTGTGCAAAGGGCGTCAAGTCCTTGTATTCGGGCTTGGCTTCGTTGTATGCGGCCATTCCCTGGAACCAGTCGCTGATGTTCCAGCCTGTGCCTGCTGTACCGCCCACGGCAAATTCAAGGAAGGCGATGGGGGAGAAGGTCACGGAGGCGACAGGTGCCACGGTCACGGGGGAAAGCTCCAGTCCAAGCTTAAGGGCCAAGTGGTTGTCGGCGGTAAGTTCGTCATCGCCATTCAAGAACGGCATGGTGTAGGTTGCATCGAATTCGGTGACCGCCTCTACGCCGTCATACGGCCCGCTGACACCTGAAAAATGCGAGGAGCCGGTTTTGTGCTCCGCTTCAAGATAATACGCGCCTGAAGTCGTCACCGAATATTCCATCGAAGACTTTTGCTCCGCAGCCTCCTTTGCCAGTGAACTTTCTTCGGCGAAAATCGCGGTACCGCAAACGGCGATTAGTGCAAATGGAATGAACTTTTTCATAGTTCCTCCTTAGAAAGACATCTTTCCTTTAAAGGTAACACTGCTGAAATCGCGGTATTCGCCGTACAGGCCTTCCTTGCCGTCGGGGCCTTCTAAGTAGAGGTCGCCAATCAGGCTAAGCGTAATCGCGTCGGTCAGCTTGTAATCTAGTTCCAGTTCGCTTGCTGAAGAAAAATCCCATAAGTCCAGGGCTCCCGAAGCCATAATGGTGAGTGTTTCGTTCAGGATGGATTTCTCGATGCTCAAGGTGGCCTGGTGCTGGAATTCGTTCCGGTCAAGGTCACTGTCGTAATCAATCACGCCATCTGCAACATACTGTGCTGTAATCGTCCAGCCTCCGCTAGGAGTCCAGTCTAGTCCGGCAAGGCCCAAAAGTTGATGCTTCTTTTTGCTTGCGGGGCGCGAGTCTTTCGAATACTTGAAGAGTTGGCTGTTGACATCTGTTTGAAAATGTCGTTTGGGGAAATACGCACCTTCGAGACGGAATACGAAATCGCCCGCAGGAATCGCTGCATCGGCACCGATCATGCACATACGCTTGTATTCACCTGTCACGTCGATGGAATAGCTCGTAGCGGGCATGTCTTCGCCATCGTCAAAAGCGATATCGGGGTTGTAACGAATAATCGGCAGGTCGTCCCAACCGTAGAATCCGTACAGCGACAGGTCTGCGACCGAGGTGTAGGCGCTTGCGCGCAGGGCGAGTTCGCTCTTCGAAAGTCTCTTTTCTGGAAGGTCAAAATCGTCGTATTTTTCGGGATAATGGATTCCTACCTCATCAACTTCCTCCGGGAATACATGCGAATGTAGCGGATTCCCCTTGGCAAGCGGTAGAATGCTCGGCGTAAAGAACGGAATCCAGTAGGCATCCACCTGCGTCTTGTCGGTCAATAAGGAAAGTCGCACGGCGTCCACACCAAGCTTGGATTCGTTGTAGTCGGCAGCAACCACATTCGTTTCGTCCCGTGGGTTCAAGACGTCTGTAATTTGTATGTCGTCTGCCTTGCCCCACGAAACAACTTGGCGACCGACACGGAGCGCTAGCATTTCGCCTTTCCAGTCAATATAAGCTTCGCGGAGTTTTAAGGCGTATGTCCCGTCGTCAGCAACGAATGCGGACGAGCCGTTTGTCGATTGGCTTCCCAAGGCATCGTGAACGATCTGGCCGTTCACATAAACCATGGCTTCGTCCAGGTAAGATTTGATGGTGCCGTCGAAAATCGTCTGGCCGAGCAGAAAGTCGCCCTTGTTGTGGTGCGTATTCGGAAGCCCCACCGCAGCTTGCGATGTAAGGGTCCCTAGGAATACGGTTTCTTGGGCACAAACAGTAGCGGCAAGCGCTAAACCGAGGATTGAAAATTTTTTCATGCTTCCTCCTTTTCTTTGCCAAAGGGTTTTGCCACATGCAACAGGGCTGGCGTAATGGTGTAGTCGGCAACCAATGCGCTAGAAAGACCAAGGATCGTGAGAAGGCCGAGTACTGCCAAAAAGCGCATCGGACTGAACAGGTAAACGCTGAACATGGAACACAAAATAACAGTTGTCAAGAACATGGTTGAGCCAATTTCGCGGAAGGTCGCTTCCATTGCCTTGACGCATGAACCATATTGTTCGTAGCGCATTTTAAGGTGCGTCGTTAGGTGAATCGTGTCGTCCACCGCAATGCCCAAAACGAGAGGCATCACCGTAATCGTACTGAAATCCAGCGCAAAGTTGAAGTAACCCATGACACCGCCCACTAAAATGACAGGAGCAATGTTTGGAATCATGCCGATAAGTCCGAGCTTAAGGCTAGAGAAGGCAAATATGAGCATGATGGCGATGATGACAAGCGAGAAACCGAAGGATTTCAGGCCGCCAAAGATAATGCGATTGCTCATTTCGGAATAGCGGATCATGTCGCCTAACAGAGTGCATTTTGCGCCAGGAAATAATTCGGCGAGCTTTGCTCGCAGAGAATTCATATTGGCGAGAGCCTCTTCTGTGGCAAATTGGGTCATGTCCACATTGACAATGGTCGTCTTGAAGTCTTCATCCATCGCGTCGCTGAAATCCTGGCGCATTTCAATTGATGAAAGTTCCATCAGCTGAGCGAGCACATATTCGTCTTCAGGAACGGTGTAGAAGGAATCCTTTCCTTCATTCAGTGCTCGGTTCATTTCTTTCAAGATGCTTGTCGCCGAAGTCACGCGGGCCTTTCCGCCTGACCACTTGGTGAGTGAAAGTGTTCCCAGATAATCTTCCAGCTGCAATAGCGCCTTCATGTTTTCCGGTTTCTTGAAAGATCCTTCTTCGTCATAAGAAATCATTACCGTGTAGCTGTACTGGTTTCCGAGCTTATGGGCAAGCATTTCCTTGACTTCTCGAATGTAGGGCATCTTGTCGCCCGTTATCGTAAGGTAGTCAAGTTGTGCGGTAATTTTGAATATCCCCGGAATGAATGCGATAATGATCAGTGCGGTGGCAACAATGAAAGGCTTCTTTCTTTTGTACACAAAATTTGACCATGTGGAAAATTTCGTGTCAAGCTTGGTTGCACCGTTTTCGCAAGAGGCTTTGGGCGCGCGGTCCTTGCCGAACGAAAGGAGGATCGGAATCAGGATGGTTACATAGAGATAGATGGCGAGTACCACAAGTGCCGATGTCTTGCCCATCCATTCTAGGGGCTTCATATTGACAAACAGGAAACTCACAAAGGAGGCCATTGTCGTAAGAACAGTGAACAGCACCGGCCATCCGCATTCTTCGACGCATTTGATTGCCGATTCCTTGCGCTTGCCTGTGCGCCTAAAGAACAGCTTGAACATCTTGATGTAGTGGATAGAATAGCCCACGGCGAGGGCCATGCCGAGAACAACCGGTAATGTCACGAGGGCGGAATCGGCTTTTGCCCCGAAATAGGACATTGCTCCAAAAACAGATGCGATTGCACTGAGGGTTGCTACCGCCGGAACGACTACACCAAATACATTGCGCAGACACAAAGCCAAGAACAGGATCATCACGCCGATACTGCAGAGAACTCTGATGCCATATTCTGGCACTTCGTAACGGTCCTCGTTGGCGTTGTCGTAGGGCATCCCGCCACCATAAAGCTTGAAATCCTTGTTCTGAAATTCTTCACTTTCGATGATTTCCATCAGTTTGTAACCAATGTCAACAGCGTAATCATCTGGTTCTTCGCTAATTCTATTGTCAAGGTTCTTTTTGTCGAATGGGAGCAATGAAAGCGAAATCCAGGTCTCGCGTCCGTCGTCGCTTACGAGAGAGTTGATAAGCGCATTCGTCTTTTCGTTTCCGCGCATGACGAGTGCCCGTGCATTAGCAAGCTCTGCAGAATCTGATGGAATGCCGTTCTCGTAAGGTTTCTTGATTTCGAAACCTTCTTCGTTTCCAACGGGAATATCGACGTTGATAATGGAGGTGAGGCGGTCGGCAAATGGAATCTCGTCCTTCATTCGAGTTCCGATTCTGTCAATGACTTTCAGCATTTCTTCGCTAAAGACATCCCCTTCGCCTTGCTTTACAACAAGAACGCCAACACCGTTCAGGTTTCCGAAGATTTCTTCGTACTTCTTGGTGTTTAGCGTGATGTCGTCGGAATTGCCGAACCAGCCTTCTTCGCCCGTATTAAGTGCAAATTCACTTAAGCCGGAACTGCAAATGACCGTAACGACGATAAGTGCGATAAGGATTTTTAAGCGGTGGCGTAACTGAAAGCGACCAATCTTGCCGAAAAATTGATTTAGCCTCGCGACATTCATTATTCATCCCTCCCGATGAAATTTACTTAACTTGTTCGCGTTCCAGGGCACTGACGGTAAAGTAGCTTTCGTTCACTTTCTCGTCGTACTTGAGGTTGTTGACTTCATAGACGGTCTTGTGATTGGTCTGCACGTTGGTCATGGTCATCTTGAGTGTAGTCCAGTAGCCGTTTACTTGCTTGATGTTGTCGCAGGCGAGCGTCTTTTGCAGGCGATTTTGCTTGTCGTAATATTCGCCCTTCTGCACCACGTAAGTTTTCTTGTCCACCCACGAAACGCGACGGCTCACTTTCGCCTTCGCATCTTTCGCCTTGGCTTCCAGAATCCAGCAGTCAGCTCCGTTCACCTTTTCTTCGCCGAGAAGGGCAAAATTGTCCTTGGAAAGACTGCGGTTGCCAAGGTCGTCGTAGGTAAAGTCCGTTCCCTGGAAATCGTCATCCTTGCTGGAACCAGAGACACGGCGAACCTTTTTCATGGCGGGCAGGTAAATCCAGCTGTCGCTATCGACCGTGGTACCATCGGCCTTGTCAGGGTAGTCGTAGGTGAGGTAGCTGATGCCTGCCACGTCGCGTGGTGTCTTGAACACGAGAACGGTCTTGTCGGTGGTGCCGTCCTTCATAGTGTAAGAGGCAATTTCACGGTTGCGTGTCTTGCCGTTCTTGTCGATCAGGGTAACCGAAATGGTGGCAGAAGATGTCTTTCCGCTGGGCAAGTCGTGTACCTTCTTGGCGATTTCGTTGGCCGACTGCGCAAATGTCGTTGCTGCGTACAACAGGGAGGTGCCGAGCACCTTGATGAATAGATTTTTCATGTTTTTTCCTTTTTTCTCTTTATTTCTTGTTGCTGCGTTTCCAGTATTCGGTTGCGCCCAGAAGTCCCCAGCGGTCAAGCGAACCGCGCATTTCTAGGCGACCGTCCTTGGTTAGCGAAATTTTGCCGTGGTAGGTCTTGTTTTCTTCGGGATCATAGATGGAACCTCCCTTCAGCATTCCATCGTCTTCCTTCATATCCCTGATGATGAGGGTGCCGATGAGTTTTTGGTCGGCAGGGTCGTCAGAATCCAGGATTTCGGTGAGTTTGCCATAATACAGGCCGTTGCTACTCTTATAGATGAGTACGGTCGCATAAGGCTTGTCTGTGTCGGGATCGATGGCTGTCCACGGCCCCAGAATTTTGTCAACTTGGGCATTGGCAACCCATGCGGTTATCGCCAAGATACAGCCGAAAATAAATTTCTTCATATTTTCTCCTTTAAAAAATATGGCGAAATAAAGTTTATTCGTATTTATAACAAAATCTATTACTTTTTTTTTAATGGTGAATTTTTTTGTGCAAATCAGTATTCCAAATTGGAATATTTGGCCTTTTGCTATATTTGTACTATGGCTTTTCAGACGATAAAAATCCAGTATCTTGACGAATCTATCCCGAAATTGACCTATGTCGGAGGCAAATCCGACTGGATTGACCTTGCCGCGGCCGAAACCGTGACTCTCAAGGCGGGGGAGTTCCGCCTGATTCACCTTGGGGTTGCTATGAAGCTCCCTGAAGGGTTTGAGGCGCATATCGCTCCGCGCAGCTCCACGTTCAAGAATTTCGGGATCCTACAGGCGAATTCGGTGGGCGTGGTCGATTCAAGTTACTGCGGTGCAAACGACTGGTGGAAAATGCCCGTGTACGCCACCCGCGACGTGACCATCGAGAAGGGTAGCCGCATCGCACAGTTCCGCATTATGGAACAGCAGCCCAAACTGACCTTCGAAGAATGCTCGCTGGACGGCGCAGACCGTGGCGGTTTCGGTAGCACGGGAATCTAAAATTTCTACATTTGTCTGCGTATGCAGATTCTTGAAAGTTTGGATTATTGGTTTTGGATTCCGGTATTTTTTTGGATCGGACTATATTTTTGGTTTTATCGCGTCACCTATCCGCGATACATGAAGAAGCTGGTACGCAAAGGAATCAAGTGGGCCTACATTCCTACGTGGCGTAGCTACTGGTTCCCGTTAGATTTCCTCTTTACCCTTTTGATGTCACTCGCGTCGGCACTTCCGGCTGTATGGGTGTTTTTCAAGTGGCTCGATCTGCCGTGGTATTATGGCTTTGCTGTGTCGCCGTTGTTCTTTATCGTGGGTGCGGTGCTTTGCCGTACCGCCAAGAGCAAGACTGCCGAACTTTACCAGTCCGCCTATTTCCTGGAATACCGAAAGGTCCGTTACGAATCCGAAATCAAGGGAAATTTCCGTAGCGAGAGCGATGTCCATAACCATACCATCTGGAGCTTTACCAAGAAGCTGAAATATGCGGAAGCCCATGGTCGTTTGTGGAAATATGTGAATGCGATGGCGAAAACGAAAAAGATTCCGCCCGATGTTTACGCGGAGACGATGTACTAGGAGCCTTCAATGATGTCCAATATCCTAGATTCAATTGGAGTAGGCGAAAACGTCCTCGATGGCCGCGCGGCATGGAAGTATGCCGAAGAGATTCTCTTGCAGGTCTCGAGAACTTTTGCGCTCAACATCAATGTTCTGAAGGGAAAGCTTCACAAGAGTATCCTGTTGGCCTATCTGTACCTGCGCATTGCCGATACGGTTGAAGATGACCCCGATATGAAGGCTTCCGAGAAGGAGGTCGTCCTTGGATTGTTTGCCGATATTTTTAGGTCGGCGGAGCTACCGGAAGAGGCTGTTGCGAAATTTGAGCAGTCGCTCCCGGAAAGTTGGCGTAAGTCGGAACACCCGTACATGAACCTTTGCCTGCATACGCATGTGGTAGTTCCGCTGCTGAAGGAATTGCCCGAAGTCTATGCCGCTCCGGTGCGTGCGGTGACGATTGAAATGTGTCACGGCATGGCAAAGTTTGCGCTCAGACAAGAGGCGGCGCTCAGTTCTGGCTGGTTTACGCTGGAGAGTGTCGCCGACCTCGATGAATACTGCTACTATGTGGCAGGTATTGTGGGTAAGCTTCTTTCGAACTTGTTCGCTGCGGATACTTGCCTGATTGGCGATGAACGCAAGGCCGAAATGCAGAAACTCGATGTGAGTTTCGGGCTTGCGTTGCAGGTGGCGAACATCGTGAAGGACTGCATCGAAGATTCGTCTCGCCGAGTCTGCTTTGTGCCCGAAGAAATTTGCCGTAGGCATGGATTCGCTCATTCGTACGAAATGTTCGATGTCCCGACGGATGCCGCTGCGAAGGCCAATTTTGACAAGCGCCGTGCCGCAGTTATGGGTGAACTCGTGAAAAAGGCCTGGGGACACTTGGACGATGCGATTGCCTATACCAAGCTGATTCCGAATGTCAAGATGCGCACGAGGCTTTTCTGCCTATGGCCGCTCTTTATGGCCGCCGAGAATATGAAACTGATTGGCGATGGTTCGAGTCTCTTTGCTTCCGAGAAAAAGGTCAAGATTACCCGCGATACCGTGAAGCGGATTATCAAGTCAACCACGTTGCATTTCTATTCGGATCGCTGGATTGAAAAGTCCTATGCTAAATTGAAAAGTGCTGCGGAAACTGTGAAAAATTAAGGGCGAAAATTGGAGTGTTATCCTGAGAGGAGGGCGAAGCCCGAAGGATCTAGAAAGAGAATATGAAGAAATTTGATTTTATAAATAAATGGCCGTTCCACTTGGGCTTGATTATTTTTAGCATTGTATCCGACCAGCTGACAAAGTTGTGGGCGCTTGTGCGTTTTACGAACGAGACCGGAGCTCCGAATCACGATGTCGTCAATATTATTGGTGAACTGGTTCGCTTCCAGCTAGTTTTCAATAAGGGTGCCGCTTTCAGTAGCCGTCCGCAAGACCTGATGCCCTTCCTGCCGCCGTGGCTGTTTTTCCTGCTGATCTCGATTGTGGCGTCCATTATCCTTTTGTGGTTCTACAAGTCTATCGACAAACGCGACTGGATGAGCCGTCTCGGTGTCGTGATGATTTTGGGCGGTGCCGTCGGAAACTTTATCGACCGCATGCGTCTTTCCATGGTGGTGGATTTTATCGACTGTGATTTCCCTGACTTTATCATGACGCGTTTCCCGACATTCAACGTGGCCGATTCCTTCGTAACCGTCGGTGTCGCGATTGTGATTCTTTCGCCAATTGTTTTGAAGAAAATCCATCAAGAAATTAAGAACGAAAAAGAAAATAAGAACACCGTTGCTCGCGAAGCGGCGCAACAAACCGATGTGGAATCAAAGGAACAATAATGAATTATCTCGTAGAAGAAAAACATTCCGGTGAACGCATCGACAAGTTTCTTGTGGGCGTTATGGATAACGTTTCCCGCACCGATGTCCAGAAGCTGATTGCTGCGGGCGAGGTCAAGGTGGGAGGAGTTGTCTCTCCCAAGAATTTCCGCGTTGAAGCGGGCATGGTCGTAGTGGTGGACAAGGTTCCTGAAAAAGAGGCCAGTACCCTGGAACCCGAAAACATCCCGCTCGATATTGTCTACGAGGACGACGATATTGTCGTGCTGAACAAGCCGCGTAACTTGGTGGTGCATCCTGGCAACGGCGTGCAGAACGGGACACTTGCGGCGGGGCTCCTGTATCACTTTAAGGAGAATTTGTCTGCAGTCAACGGTCCGTTACGCCCGGGCATTGTCCATCGACTGGACAAGGATACACCAGGGCTTATGGTGGTCGCCAAGAACGATGCCGCGCACCGTCACCTGGCTCACCAGCTGGAAACGCGCACCTTGCACCGCACCTACAACGCCCTGGTGTGGGGACATCCCCGCGACTTGGAAGGCACAATCGATGCCCCTATCGGGCGTAATCCGAAGAACCGCCTCAAGATGGCTGTCGTGAGCGATGGCAAGCCGAGTCGCACGCATTTTGTGGCAAAGAAATTCTTCGCTTTTGCAACGCTTTTGGAATTGCAGCTGGAATCCGGCCGTACGCACCAGATTCGCGTGCATAGCCGTTACATGGGGCATCCGGTGGTGGGCGATCCGCTGTACGATGGTCGCGACGGCTGCTTGAACCGCGTGTCTCCCTTGATGAAAGATGTCGCGGCGAAGGTTCTCGAAATCGCTCCTGCGCAGCTGCTGCAGGCGGTCAAGATTGAACTCATTCACCCGACGACGGGCAAGAAGATGAAGTTCAAGGTGCCGCTCGAAAAGCCTTTCGAACAAGTTCTCAAGCTTCTCAAGAAGGAATGCCCCGCAGATGCACCAGTCTTTGACGACGAAGACGAAGGCTTCCGCGATTTTGATCCCGAAATGCGTTTTACCGAAGGCGATGAGGCGGACGAAATGGACAACGAATCGCTGGATGTGTTTGACGAAGGTGTTTTCCCTGAATTGAAGGAACGTAAGACGCGCGCCCAGCGTTTTGCCGAACGTGCCGCCCGTGCGGCGAACCGTAAGGCGAAGGCCGCGGAACGCAAGCGAATCAAGCAAGAAAAGGCCGCGCGTAAACGCGGCATCGCTCCCGAGGATTTCGTTCAGCCCGGATACGAACCGACGATTGACCCGAACTTGCTTTAGCAAAAAAAGCCAACGCTCGGCAACGTAGCTTTAATCACAAAAAAGGCTCCCTTGAGGTAGCCTTTATTAGTTTATACGGATTTAAATCCGTATTCTGAATTTCGTTAATGCCGTAGACATTAACGAAGAGGGTATTCCTTGTAGTCCTTGACGCCGAATTCCTGACGCAGGTAATCCCAGCGGACCAGGCGGTTCTTCCAGTAGTACTTGCGGTACAGTCGGCGTGCCACGCGGCTCGTAAGTTCGTACGGAATCGTGTGGTGGTCGTCGGCGACACTTTCCATCGAAATGCGGAAGTCAAGTTCACCGTTGACGACGTCGACGGTCTCTCCGACTTGCACGTCAGGAATGTGGCTCACATCGACCATCGTTGCATCCATACAGACGCGTCCGAGAATCGGACAGAGCTGTCCACGGATAAAGACGAAACCCTTGTTGTATTCGCCACGCAGGTAGCCGTCGCCGTAACCGATGGCGATCGTTGCGATGCGGGTAGGTTGCTGCGCCATCCAGTAGCCACCGTAGCTCACCGTTTCGCCGGGCTTCACGTCGTGGATATGGCGGATGGTGGACTTGATTTTCATGACGGGCTTGATCGGCCACGGGGAAGGTGCTGCGCCCATGCAGTTGTAACCGTAAAGGGCAAGACCCGGACGTACCATGTCGAAATGGCTTTCGGGGTGGGTCAGTGTGCCAGCCGAGCTGGAGCAGTGACAAATTTCGGGGCGGAGACCTTCGGCTTCAAGCACATCGACCAGGCGCGTAAAGCGCTGGATCTGGATTTCGGTCTTCGGGTTCCCAGGCATGTCGGCGGTGGCCAGGTGGGTGAACATTCCTTCGAAACGCAGATTCTTGAGGCTGAGCGCCGCACGGATGTTGTTGAAGTCTTCGGCGTCAAAGCCGTAGCGGTTCATGCCGGTATCAATGGCGAGGTGGGCCTTGCAGGTGGTTTCCGTATCGCGCAAGAACTGGTCGAATGCCATGGCGGTGCGGATATCCGTAATGGCTGCAGTCAGCTGGAATTCAACAAAGTAGGCGAAGTCCGCCGGTGTGCAGGGGCCGAGTACCAGAATCGGCAGATCCATTCCATACTGGCGGAGCAGCATGCCTTCGCTAATGTGGGCCACTCCGAGGTAGTCGGCACCACCAAACTTGGCTGCAAAGGAGCAGGCGAGACTTCCGTGGCCGTATGAATCCGCCTTTACGGGCAGAAGGATTTTCGTATTGGCCGGAATCTGGCTCCTGATAAATTGAATATTGTTGCAGAGGGCGTCTAAGTTGATTTCAATCCAGTTTGGGCGCGCAATCTTGTTTAAATCGGGGGGAGTTGCTAAAAGTTTCATGATGGTGAAAATATAGGTAACTCTTAACTTTTTTTATCATAATCCGTAAAGAAATGCTTTCAAAGAGCCCTTATTTAGGGCTTTTTGTAACGGGAGCGATACGAAGTCGTTCTCCGAAAGCTCTAATACTCTAAGTTGGAATAAACCAGGTTGACATATTTTTTGTAAAAGTCATCCTCCGCGAAACAGGTCCGTTTTTTTGTCTCGCCCCGATAACGACGGCGTTTTTGTTCTTTTGTTCGAATTTACAATTCGCTCGATGAAAAATTGTTTACCGATTCCGATGAATCCGATTGATTTTTTGATTGTAGTTTTCAAGTGAAGAAATATATGTTCTGTTCTAATTCCGAATAAAGGAACGGATATAGAATGAATTACGAATAAAATAATTCCTTTATTTTGTCGTTCTGAATCCCTGACATCTTTGACTTTGCGTAATGGGCTTGCTCGTTAAAGTCCCGTTCCGAAGTCTGCTCCAAGGCAAGAATAATGCCCCCGTTAAAAGGGTAGTGTCCCTGCCTATATCTCAAAACACCATAACCCTGCAAAGGGAGGATAAAATCATGACAGCAGTCATACAAAACCCGGAAACGTTCATCGCGTCCCTGATGCCGGATTCCGATAAGAAGATGGTGCGCATTGCTGGCGTATCGCTTCTGGTCGCGATTCTCTTGTGCTTCTGGGCCGCGGCGTACGAGGTGATCATTGACGATTCCATATTCGTGGATACGCCAACCACCGAAATACAAGCAACCATGAACATTATCGATAAAAAGGAGGAAAAGAAACCCGACAAGAAACCCAAACCACAAGAAAAAATACATCGCAAAAGGTCCGGTGGCGGCGGGAAACCCGTAGGAAGGGGTAACCCTCGAGCCCCGCTCAATCGTGGCGTTATCCATGCGCTAGAGGCTCAAACTGCAAATGCTTCGGCGGCGGCCTACGACTTGATCAAGCAAAGCTTTGCCAAGGATATCGACAAGGTCCTCAAGAATACGAATGGCCTTCAGGTAACTGGTAAGACAAAAATTGGCGAGGTTCGCGGTAAAGTCAGCGATGGTTTCAACCAGGGAATGTTTGCCGGAGGCAGTGGCGGTATCGGTGACGATATCTCCAACTTGATTGGCGGTTCTGCTGGTGCCATTTCGACCCGGTCAATGGGAAATGCGAAGGCTCCTAGGGAAAATGAAATCGAATGGGGCTCCGGGCCTGCATCTCGTTCCGCAACTGATATCATGAAGGTCGTGCGTCAGCGTACGCCTGGACTGCGGCATGTCTACAATAAATACCTCAAAAAGAAGCCGGGGTTCCAGGGAAAGGTGACTCTCAAGTTCACGATTGCGCCGGGAGGCGAAATCATCAGCATCGCGCTGGTGTCTTCGACGACGGGCTACAGCGAATTCGACGGTGAAATCAAGAATACTGTCGGTCGCTGGAGATTCAGCAAGGTGAAATCGGGTAACACCACCGTGACTATCCCGTTCACGTTCACGGAATAAATCAATTCGCCGCGGATGCTATGTATTCTTGTCATTGCGAGGTGCGTAGCGCCGTGGCGATCTCCTTTTGCTATATTATAGCTTGCAAAAAACGGAGCATTACAATGACCGATCCTAGAATAACGAAGTTAGCAGAAAATCTCATTAACAACGCCATTGCACTTAAGCAGGGCGAAAACATCCTTATCGAAACGACCGACACTCCCGACGAAGTCACGACAGAACTTGTGAAGGCTGTCGCCAAGGTGGGTGGTAACGCATTCGTGCATAACTACCGCGGCCGAGTCCGTCGCGAAATGATCAAGTCGGCATCCATCGAACAGATGCAGCTGCAGGCTGACCTTGCGATGGCTGAAATGCAGAAGATGCAGGCCTACATCGCCATTCGCGGCGCCGAGAACGCTCTTGAAAACTGCGATATCGACGGTCGCCAGATGATGAATTACCGCAAGATTACGGAGCCCGTGCTGAATTACCGTGTCGATAAGACTCGTTGGTGCGTACTTCGCTGGCCGAACCCCTCCATGGCGCAGGGTGCCAAGATGAGTTCCGAGGCGTTCGAAGACTTCTACTTCGAAGCTTGCCTTGCCGACTATCCGAAAATGGCAAAGGCCGCGCAGAACCTCGTAGACCTCATGAACCGTACCGACAAGGTGCGCCTCGTGGCAAACGGAACCGATTTGACCTTCAGCATCAAGGACATTCCGGCCATTCCGTGCTGCGGCAACATGAACATCCCCGACGGCGAAGTTTATACCGCACCGGTGCGTAACAGCGTAAACGGCGTGATCCACTACAATACACCGACCCTTTACGATGGCAAGTACTTCAGCAATATCCGCCTCGAATTCAAGGACGGCAAGATTGTGAACGCCACCTGCGAATCTGGCGACAACGTTGCCCTGAATGCCCTCTTCGATACTGACGAAGGTGGCCGCTATGTGGGCGAGTTCGCCATCGGCTTCAACCCGTTCGTGAATGCTCCCATGTGCGACATTCTCTTCGACGAAAAGATTGCGGGCTCCATCCACTTTACGCCGGGCCGCTGCTACGAAGAAGCCCCGAACGGCAATATCAGCGCTATCCACTGGGACCTAGTGCTCATCATGCGCCCGGAATACGGTGGCGGCGAAATCTGGTTCGACGACAAGCTTATCCGTAAAGACGGCATCTTCGTTGTCGACGAACTCAAGTGCCTGAACCCGGACCAGCTTGGAAAATAATTAGCAAAAGTGTCATCCTGGCCCCTCGAAAGGGGGCGGGAACCAGTATTAAAAAAAGCCGTCCTTTGTGGGACGACTTTTATGACTGTTCGCTCGACTTTCTGGAAGAGAACCTCCGAAGCCTCGCTCACTCTCGCCACCACGGCACGCTTACGCAGTGCCGTTTGTGGCTCACGTTTGTGACTGTTCGCTAAAGCGAATTACACACCCTTAGCGAGAATCTCACCGATCTGCACGGCGTTGAGAGCAGCGCCCTTGCGGATCTGGTCACCGGTGAGCCACAGCGTGTTGCTGTTTTCATCGGCGAGGTCCTTACGGATACGGCCCACGAAGATGTTGTCCTTGCCGGCGCTTTCGAGCGGCATCGGGTACACATAGTTCTGCGGATCGTCCTTGAGGGTCACGCCCGGAGCGTTCTTCAAAGCATTGCGAATTTCTTCTACAGAAACCGGACGTTCCGTTTCGAACCACACGGATTCGGAGTGAGAACGCAGCGAGCTCACGCGCACGCAGGTGGCGCTCGTACGAACGTCAGAGTGCATGATCTTGCGCGTTTCGTTGTACATCTTCATTTCTTCCTTCGTGTAGTCGTTTTCCGTCATCTTGTCGATCTGCGGAATCACGTTGTAAGCGAGCTGGAAGGGGAACTTGTTGATGTGGGTAGTCGTACCGGTTTCAAGGATGTCCTTGTACTGCTGCTTCAGTTCTTCCATGGCGATGGCACCAGCACCGCTAGCGCTCTGGTAAGAAGAAATGTGGATCTTCTTGATGTGGGAAATCTTTTCGATCGGGTTGAGCACCACAACCATCATGATGGTCGTGCAGTTCGGGTTGGCAATAATGCCCTTGCCGCCGTTTTCAGCCTTGTAGAGCTTGATGTCTTCGGGGTTCACTTCCGGGACAACCAGCGGCACAGCCGGGTCCATGCGGAAGAAGCTCGTGTTGTCGACAACCACGGCGCCGTTTTCGACGGCGATCGGAGCGAATTCCTGGGAAATCGCTGCTCCGGCGGAGCTGAGCACCAGGTCGACACCCTTGAAGGAGTCCTTGTTCAGGACTTCGCACTTGAGGGTTTCGCCCTTGAACTTGAATTCCTTGCCTGCGCTACGTTCGGAGGCGAGGAGCTTCAGGCTCTGCAGCGGGAAATTGCGCTCTTCGAGGATGGAGAGGATTTCTTGGCCCACGGCGCCGGTTGCGCCCATAATGGCTACGTTGCGAATCATAATTAACCTTTATTGTTCGGTTTGTTGTTGATTGTTTGATTGTAAAACGTCAATGACACTCCAGAAACGTTTCAGATAGATCTTCATCTGGGCTATCTGGTCTCTGGACTGGCGGTAAAGAATCAGCTGCTGTTCCGGGTTTTCCTGGAGAGTGTAGCTGTAAAGAGCATATGCGGCAAGACGCACGCATTCACTCGCCTGAATCAGTTCCGTGTGAGCTTCGCTAGATTCGTGCGGGTGGAAAAGTCCGAGAACTTTCTTGTTCAAGGCGACGGCATTGTTGTTGATGGCGAGAGCCTGGCTGCTGCGCTTTTCGCGTTCCGCTTCGGAAATGTTCGATGCGAGAGGCTCAAAGTTATCGATGGCCGTGATGACGTCGGTCATACGCTTGATGACCGTCTCCGCATCGACAAGGTAACTCTCGAACCTGCTCAGCGATCCGTCTTCCTTGTTCTTTTGAGCGGACGCACCTGAGTTGCCCGCATGCGCTGAAGCCTTGGACTTGTTCGGCAGGATCTTTCCGCCTTCGCCGTTTTCAAACGAGGCGATGTAGTCCTGGTACTGGGAGTTCATCGCGGCGAGTTCCGCAGCGGTGTAGTCCGAAGTGGGGATAAAGGTCGGACGGTCCCAGTAGGCGATACCCATAAAGGCGGACAGCATGAAGAAGGCGAGGAAGATGTTTCCGGCCTTGGCTGCACGGTCTTCGAAACGGATAAAGCTGATGATTGCGAAAAAGAACAGGCTCGCGAATGAAAGCAGAAGCCCGCCGTCGCAGTTGTAGGTGATGAACGAGTTCTTCGCAAAGTAGAAGATGCAGTCCATGGCTACAATCAGGATCGACAAAAACACACCCAGCATCTTCTGGGTGCGTGTGTCCGCAGATACGGACATGAGTATCGCCGTAAAGGTGATGCCCAGCGGGAGCACCATCATCAAGGCGATATCAGCAATCTGTTGGTTCATCTTTAGAAGGGAAGGTCGTCGTCCACGCCTTCAGGTGCGGGTGCATCGTAGGTGGGAGCGCTAGCCTGGTTATAGTTGCTGGACTGGTTGTAGGAGTTGCCTCCCTGGAAATTGCCTCCATTCTGGCCACGCGGAGTAAGGAGCTGGAAGGTGTCCAGGTTGACTTCGGTGCTGTAACGCTTCTGGCCGGTCGTCTGGTCGGTCCAGCTGCGGTTGGTGAGGGAGCCTTCGACATAGAGCGTCATGCCCTTGTGGACGCCGAGAGTTTCCATGGTGTCTGCAATCTTGCCCCAACCAACGATATTATGCCAGTCAGTCTGTTCCTTCTGTTCACCATTATTATCGCGATAGCGACGGCTGGTGGCAAGGGAGAACGATACGCGCTTGCGACCTGCTGCGCTTGCGCTAATGACGGGGTCCTTGCCGATATTGCCGATAAGCATCACTTTATTCAAATATGCCATAATTCATCCTATTTGTTTTTTTTAGTTCTATGGTTAAAAATAAAAAATTCCGACTGTCATTTTGTGCCATTTTCAGGAAAATTCCCATTTTGCAAACAATGTTTGTCATTTTTTTTGAGGAAATTTCACTTTTCTTTGCTTTTACAATTATTTTCATTTATATTTTGAGTAAATCTTTTGACTCTATCAACTAATCATGGTTACACTCGCTCTTTCTCGCTTTGAAAAAGCTTTCCCCGCAAATCTCAGGGGCAAGCGTCTCGGTGCAGTCCTGCACCCGGCATCGGTCCTCCCGGACCTGCATTATACTCTCGACCTTCTCAAGGAATACGACGGCAAGCTCTTTAAGCTTTCTGCCCTTTTTGGCCCCCAGCACGGTATCAAGGGGCATACCCAGGACAACATGATCGAATGGGAAGGTTACACCGACCCCGAACTGGGCATTCCCGTTTATAGCCTTTACGGCGAACACCGCGAACCCACTGCCGAAATGCTCAGTCACGTGGACATGATGCTCGTGGACTTGCAGGATGTCGGTGCCCGCTACTACACGTTTATCTGGACTCTCTTCCTTTGTATGAAAGCCTGCGAAAAGGCCGGTATCCCCGTGATCGTGGTGGACCGTCCGAACCCCATCAACTGCGTCGATGAAGAAGGCCCGGTGCTGGACTTGAATTATACAAGTTTCGTGGGACTCCACAGCATCCGCACGCGCCACGCAAAGACGATTGGCGAACTGGCGGTGCAGTTCAAGGAAGAACGTTTCCCCAAGTGCGAACTTTATGTGCTCGGTATGGAAGGCTACGATAAAAAGATGTGGTATGACCAGACGGGACTCCCGTGGATTCTGCCGAGTCCGAACATGCCGACTCTTGATACCGCGATTGTTTACCCGGGCATGTGCCTGTTCGAAGCCACCAACGTGAGCGAAGGCCGTGGCACCACGCGCCCCTTCGAGATTTTCGGAGCCCCGTTTATCGATGCGGTCAAGCTCTGCAAGTACATGAACGGACTCAAGCTTCCGGGCGTGTATTTCCGCGAAAATTACTTCCAGCCCACCTTCCACAAGGGTGCAGGCCAGATTTGCGGCGGAGCGCAGATTCATGTGCTCGACCGCGATAAGTTCCGCAGCTTTGACATGGCGGTGAAACTGTTGCAGTACATTTTCAACGAATACCCGAAGGATTTCGCTTGGAAACAGCCGCCTTACGAATATGAATTCAAGAAGTTGCCTATTGACATCCTGCTCGGCAACGGCACGTTTAGGAAAGAATTTATAGAAAGCGCAATTTAAACTACACATACTGTCATCCTGAACCGTCATTCTCGACCGAAGGGAGGCCGGACAGCACTTGGTTACTTGTAACCTTAGTGCGCATGGTCCCCGGACGGGGAAAATCCAGTGCTGGATCCCGTCGCTACGCTCCAGGATGACTGCTCTGAATGATAAAACCAAGGAGAAAAAAATGATTCAACCTATCAACGGAAAATTTGAAATGCCCGCGCTTCCTTACGCAGCGGGGGACCTTGCTCCGGTACTTAGCCAGGAAACGATCGAGTTCCACTATGGCAAGCATCTGCAGACTTACCTCAACAACCTGAACGCCGCCCTTCCGGGTAGCGCATTCGAAGGCAAGTCTATCGCTGAAATCGTGAAAACAGCCGAAGGCGGCGTGTTCAATAATGCGGGACAGTTCCTGAACCACTACATGTACTTCATGCAGTTCAAGGCTCCGTCTGCGGGCAATGTTCCGACAGGCAAGATTGCCGAAGCAATCGCGCGCGATTTTGGCTCCTTCGAAAAGTTCCAGGAAGAATTCCAGGCGAAAGGCGCAGGCCTCTTCGGTTCCGGCTGGGTATGGCTCTCTGCCGATGCCCAGGGCAAGCTCGTGATTACGCAGGAAGGCAACGCCCAGAACCCGCTCACCAAGGGCCTCAAGCCGCTGTTGACCTTCGACGTGTGGGAACATGCCTACTACATCGACTACCGCAACCGTCGTCCGGACTACCTCAAGGGTCTCTGGCAGATTGTGGACTGGAACGTTGTCAACAACCGCCTTGCATAAGGTTTTCTTTAACCGAATATGAAAAAATCCGCTGGGTTTCCCCAAGCGGATTTTTTTGATCCCGTCGCAAAGCTCCAGGATGACTTAAGTATTGTATTTAAGCCTGTGGCGGGCGCGGCGGCATCTTCGGCATCGCAATCTTGATAATCAGCGGCTCAAAGATGAAAATGAGAATCTGCGCCACGACAAAGCAGATAACCTGCGAACTGATGAACATCGGCAGGTACGGCGGCTTGTGTCCAGGGGGAATCAGGAAGAAATACACGAACGTAACCATGACGGTCGTCATGAGCGGCGTGTAGATCAGGTTCGACACGATCGATTCCACGATGTGGGTCTTGAGCGTTCTCGGTTGCAGGTGGAATTTGCGAGCCAATGCCGCATTTACCTTGGGCATCGGAACAACGAGGCCGATACCGAAACTGACGAAGAAGCTTAAGACGAATCCCTCCAGGAATCCGATAATGATTGCAATCATCGGCATTTCAGGCGGATGTTCGGCGGTCAAGTTTCCGGTAAGCGAAAGTGCGAAACTCATCATGAGCGCCATCATGAAGGAAATCTTGAGCCCGACCTTTTTCATCTGTTTCTGGATTTCGGGAGGCATCGGTGGATTCTGATTCGTCATAATTTATCCTTTATTTTTATCACAAAGTTTTTCAAAGTCGGCAACGGCCATCGGCTTTGCGAAGTAGTATCCCTGGAACAGGTTACAGCCCATTTCATTGAGCCTTTTGTACTGATCTTCGGTTTCGACACCTTCGGTAAGCGAGAACAGGCCGAGGTCGCTCGAGAGCCTGAGTACGTTGCGCAAGATAGTTTCGGCACGGTGGTTATCTTCGGCCTTGCTCAAGAATTTCATGTCGATTTTCAGAACGTCAAGCGGCATGTCCTTGAGCTGGTTGAGTGAAGAGTATCCGCTGCCGAAGTCATCCATCTCGACGATAAATCCAGATTCGCGGAACTTACTTAAGATGGCCATGCGGCTTTCCGCTTCGGTCATCATCACCGTTTCGGTAATTTCGATACGGAGTCGCGACGGTTCAATCTTGAATTCTTCGACAAGGGCCTTGATTTCGGCGTAGACATCCATGAAGTAGAAGTCCTTCGGCGAAATATTCACGGAAATGAACAGGTTGGCCTTGTCGCCTTTCCACGAAGAGATAATCTCGCAGGCGGAGCGCCAGATGTACTTGTCCACCTGGGCAATCATGCCGTTCTTCTCGAATACCGGGATAAACTTGAACGGGGGGAGGAATCCTTCTTCGGGGTGGATCCAGCGAACAAGTGCTTCGGCGCCGATGATGGTTCCCTTGTTGTCTACGATGGGTTGCAGGTAGGGGACGATCTGTCGATTTTCGATAGCCCCTTCGAGTTCCGTTGAAATCTTCTGGTCCCAGAGCAACTGGTTGCGCATATTGTCGTCATAGATGGCGATATGCATGTTGTATTCGTTCTTGATGGTCGTGAGGGCTAGGTGGGCGCGGTCAAACATGATGGACACGTCAATACTGGGATCAATAATGCGGTAGATGCCCACATGCATCAGGATGTGCTGGTCAATAGATCCGTTCGAAATCACGAACTTTGAAAGCCGGCGTTGAACAAGGTCGAGCTTTTCGGAACCCGTCGGATAGCAGATGCCGAATGCATCGCCGGAAAGTCTTCCGTATGCCCATCCTTCGGACGCATTTTCCCTAATCCAGTTAGCCACTCTTTTCAGGACATGGTCTCCTGTATCGTTACCAAAGATGTCGTTGACCATCTTGAAATCTTTGATGTCGAGGTAGGCGATGGAATAGGATGTTTCCGTCTCGGAAGAAACTTTGTTCTTGATCTGGTTGAACAGGTGCTCCTTGGTAAAGAGTCCCGTGAGCTTGTCGTGGGTGGCTTCGTAAATTTCTTGTTGGTGCTTTAGGACGTCTTCTGTATCGTCCTGGATGCTTAAAAAGTAACCGATTTTCTTGTTTTTAGCATCAGTAATAATGTGTTTGTCGATTGTAAAGTATCGGGCTTCCTTTCCGGAACCGACAGATTGTTTAGAAGACCAGTTGTCTTGGCCTACGCCAAGGTCATCGAACATGGCAAAAAGTCTTTGATTGACGTGCTCCAGGTTGTCGGAACGGACTTCCAGAAGTTTGCGTCCGTTGCTGTTTGCCCAAATGCAGCGCTTGCTGGCGTCAAAGAAGAAAATCGCTTCGGACATTTTGGAAGCGATGTTGGCTAGCATTCGGTCCAGAAGTCTGAACGGTCTGTAGAATAGCGAGGAATAGAAGATAAGGATGCCGCAGACGGCAAGGCCGATCATCGAACGATCAATAGGGGTTCTAGAGAAAATGTAGTAGCTCTGCCAGATACCAGCCAATACCATCGTGAAGAGGATGATGTAATATTTTTCGGCATAGATACGGGGAACGCGGACTGTCTTGTAGATAAATATGCCGAGCGATGTAATGAATGCGATGTAGACTGCGATGCGGTGGAATGTCTGGCCGAGGTACGGGACGAGTCTATAGTAAAGGGAACCGTCCACCGTGATGGCTTCCATGCCGAAGGCGTGTCCGAAGAACGGGTTGAAGAAGTATTGGATAATGTCTATGGTGAGGAGCGTGTAAATGAAATAAATTTTCTTGTTATGCCGCCATGGAATATTGCAGTAGGACAGGGTGAAGTCGAACAGGCTGAACGCCATGAGGTCCATGCCTATAAAATAGATGTAGCTGCCAATCGTCGAAACAAGTTCGTTTTCCGAAAGCACGAGGGTCATGTTGCCTGCGATCGGAACGATGAACGTGAATAGCAAATAGGAGACAGCTTTGCCAATTGCCTTTGAGGACTTCTTGGATATAACTCCAAAAAGCCCAAGCAGGACTATGAGCACTATATAGATAATGGCAAAGACTTCTCTCATGTACTAGAGCACCTTTTTCTTACATAATACATTAATATATATGAATATTTGCAATTTTTTTTACAAAATAATAGTCCAAATTGGAATATTCGACAAAATAGGCTAAGAAATTCTTTGCTAATTTCTTGTCAGGAGTACTTTTATGGACAACGAACTGACGCTTTTGGTCGGAAAAGGGGAAAAAATCCTTTATGCCGGTAAACCGGACAAGAACCCTCGGAAAATCACGGGTATAAGTCGAAGTATAAGGGGTAGGGCTGTTTACTTAAATAGCCCCAAGCCAATCCCGATAAAGGCCCTGATGGCGATGACGTCGGCGGCATACATGTTTACGTCGAAGCCGAAATGGATTGTCGCGGAAACATTTCGATAGTCCTCATTGTCGACGGGGCCATTGACGGTGTATTCGTAACGAAATCCCAAGGAATAGAAAAACTGCTCGTGCTTATCGTCCTCAGCCGGGATAGATTCATCCCCGGAACTACCGCTGTAGTGGCATAATTTGACCGTAGGGATAATCCTATGATCCGTATTGTCGAAAACCGGATAGCCGTAGCTGATGTATGGAGCTACACCGCCTGCGGTTTCCCCGCCCTTGTGGTAGATCTCTTCGTAGCGGATGTCGTCCCCTTCATTTTTTCCGAATCCGACGCTAAATCCTAAACCGAAGTCCCCTTTTGACGTTATTACCCTTGCGGAAATATCCCCGCCGTAGAACCTGATTTTGTTGAAGGATTCGTCAATGATTGGCATCGCCATAAAAAAAGAAAGGTCCATTGCGATTATTCGACGTGATGTATAATGCCTTAACTGAGATCTCTCGTATAATCCCAGATGGCAATCCATTGCAACGGAGTCGACTTGTTGGTCTATAAGTTGTGCGAGTTCCCTACGTTCTTTTTTGGATAAAGAATCCCGCTTCATCCGGTATGTTAGTTGAGAGAGAGCACTTTGTACCCTATGTCGGATATTTGGTTTTTGCTGTGCTACAGTTGAATCGATATGTTGCTTTTGCTCAAGGTATATTCGGTAATACGATGTATCTGGAAGTTTTGAGGAAAATTGGTCAATTCCTTCTTCATCATTATATTCAAAAAACTGAAATTGTCCTCGCGATATGTAAAATCCGCTCCCTATGGGCTTTCTTGTATAACAACGTAGCAGGTACCGGCATGACCAATTAAGTAAAACCTCTTGCCGTAGTGAATCCAGCGGTTCTTCGGGGTGTTCCGCATAAAAAAGAATAAGGCTGTCCCGGAAGGGGTTAAAAACCGCTTCAAAAGAATATGCGTCTGTTGCAGCGTGTATTAAGGATGAGTCTGGCAGAGAAAAGAGTTTTGTAACGGAATCCGCTATGATCGGCATTGAGTCAATGCTCGATTCGTATTCTTCCGGATCAACACCGTCAAAATACATGTGTGGGGAGTCCGCAAGAACTTGCGCAACTAGAACAAATATGATTAGGAAGGTTGCCTTCATACGGTAAATATAGTATTCCTCGGTGGAAACTTTCTTTAGGGAAGAATTGTTAAGTTCCGCTCCAAAATTCAGAAAAACTACAATTTGTATATCAAATAGGTTGTTTTTGGTGTGTTTTTATGTATATTTAGTGTGTAAAATAACCTAAAGGAACGTCTTATGTCGCAGACTACATTCAGTATCAGGATGGAATCCGACCTTAAAAAGGAATTTGACGAATTGTGCGAAGAATTCGGCATGTCTATGACGACGGCTATTAATGTCTTCGCTCGTGCTGTTGTGCGTGAACGTCGAATTCCGTTTGAGGTTTCTTCCGCAACTGTTCCGCAGTTTGTTGCAGAACGTCGTGCTTTTTATGATGCTTCTGGCCGGACAGTGGCCGGCAGGATGCTGAATACCATGCAGCAACTTTCCGCCGATGCGGCTCGTGCTGGTGCTTCTGAAATGTCCTTGGACGAAATTAATGCTGAAATCGATGCGGCAAGGAATGGTCGATGAAGCATTATGCTGTAATCGATACGAATGTTCTTGTGTCTGCTTTTCTGAAATGGGATTCTGTTCCGGGTCTCGTTATGCAGGCTGTATTTGATGGGCGGATTGTTCCTGTTTTGAATGAAGAAATTCTTGAGGAATATAGGGTTGTTCTCAACAGACCTAAATTCGGATTTTCGCCTGTAAGAATCGCTGAAACTTTGTTGCAAATCAATCGCCTTTGCGTGATGGAATCTGACTTGGTTGAAATTTGCGAATCGATGCCGGACCCCAAGGACATTGTTTTTTATGCAGTCGCGTTAGCACACGGCAAAACAGTCGAAACGCATCTTGTGACGGGAAATGTTAAGCATTTCCCTGAGACACCTGTTGTTGTCACGCCCCGGCAGATGCTTGATTTGTTAGGGTAGGGCTTCGCCCTAAAAGCCAGCTTCTAAGGCTTGATGGTTATCGGCGTGCCGTCCTTGACTGCGTCGTAGATTTCTTCGATTTCGTCGTTCGTGACGGCGATGCAGCCGGCAGTCCAGTCTTTCCACTTGTGCCAGAATTTAAAGAGGAACGCCGGAACTTTGTTCGGGTAGCCGTGAATCATGATGTCTCCGCCTGGCTCGTAGTTGCCAACTTTTGCGGCCTCGATTTGCTCCGCGTTCGGGTACGAAACCTTCAGCGATAAATGAAAAATGCTTTTGGGGTTGTGCCTTTCGATGGTGTAGTTGCCTTCGGGCGTCTTGTTGTCACCGGACTTGACCTTCGCACCCACGGGATTCTTGCCAAGCGAAATCCTGTACGTCTTGACGATATTCTCGCCGTTGCGCAAGTACATTTGGCGCTTTGCCTTTTCTACGAGAATGTTGTCGATGGGGGAAGAGAGCATGGGTTTGGGGGATTCCTTTTCTGAAAACTCAACTTCAAAAGAGTCCCTATAAGATGTCACGATACTGTTGAAAAGAACGCTGGTGTGAAGAAATTTTAAAAATCATCTTAATCTTTTACGCACCTAACGGACATTCCATAATAGATGAAGTCTTGCATAAAGCTCATTTCATCGGCAGATGCTGTTTTTACATAATAAGCAAGGTTTCCGTATTGGAGTGTTGAAGTCCAAAAGAGTGCTAATCCGTCGTAATCAAAAATTGTGGTATCGCTTAATGCTGGCGTTTGGCTGTAGTTGTAGTATTTTCTGCTGCTAGGTAATATGCAGAAGCCGTAGTCGTCAGAACCACCATTATGTGTGCCGCGAAATACCCGTCCCCATCCTGTTTGAGATTTTAAGATGTGGGCAGGGGTTGTACTGTTCGTATAGTTGACTAGAGTTTCCCATTCGCTTTTACTAGGCAAGTGCCAACCATTTGGACAAACTCCTTTTACGGGTTCGTTAATGCCGCACGTTTTGTCGTCCTCGCAGTCTTCTTCATTCCTCCCGACTGCTGCATTCCATGTGTATAATCGACCTGTAATTTCGCAATTTGCAGGATTGTTGCCATAGCACCAGCTTGATTTTTTGTCGTTCACTTTGTAATTGAGATTTTCTGCCATCCATGTTTGGGAACCTATTTTTACCGTTCTGTATGTCTTTGCTGGAGATTCTCTGGTGTCAGTTAGCGTGCCGTAAGTGACTGGTTTATCACAACGTACTTCTTTCGGTATGTCCCAGCTCCATCCGTCAGTTAGAGAAACCCATAGGCCGTTTTTTGTGCAGTAATATCTATTTGAAGGATAATCTTTTCCTTCGATGATTTTTCCTTCTGTATTGCAAGATAAGTCGTCTCCAATATCACAATCAATATCGTTTATGCATATTTTATTGAGAGATGAACTTGATTGGGGTGTAGGAGATTCGCTGGAGTATTGAGTCGGTTCGTTGTGTGAAGATGAACTAAGTTGCAGCGAATTGCTGGATGATGTATTGTTTGCAGCAGAGGACGAAGGCTTAACGCTGTTTGATGAATTGTTGTTCTTGTTTTCGCTTGAGGAATAGTTGATTACGGGGATGCTGGAAGTGCTGCTGTCTTCTACGGCAGCCTGCTCCTTAGGCTGCGTTGCAGAATCTTCTCCACAAGCAATAAGCAGGAGAGCAGAAGAAAGAGCTGTTATAATTTTTTTCATAATCGCCTCTTTACGAAATATAAATTATGGTATAGGACGTTAATTCTTATTGAGTGCCTTTTACAGGTTGTCGTTAAAAAGAGTCTTTATAAAAACAACTTTTTGAATATATCTTTATTTATGCGGGTTGGCAAGTGATTTGATTGTCCTAAATGATAAAAAACGCCCAAGCTTTTAACCTGGACGTTTTTGTAAAAGGCGATCCCGGAACAAGTCCGGGATGACATTTTGCGATTACTTCAAGAACTGCATGTACGGGAGCTTAGCAGCAAGTTCCTGCACCTTGTCGGCGTTGGCCATAAGGGCGGAACGTGCGTGCCAGGAGCCGTCGAGGAACTGACCGCGGGGGCCGTCGGCAAGCGTGAGCTCGATGGTTTCGTCACCCATCTTGAGCGTGCGGCTTTCGGTGCTGGTGACGAGTTCTTCGCTCGGGTGAGCTTCGATCCAGGCGAGAATCTTGTCTGCAACTTCGTGGCTCACCTTGTAGCAGGGCACGCCAATGGCGACGCAGTTACCGAAGAAGATTTCGGAGTAGCTTTCGGCGATGATGGCGCGGATGCCCCAGCGCTTCAGGGCCTGCGGAGCGTGTTCACGGCTGGAACCGCAACCGAAGTTCTGGTTCGAAACGAGGATGGAACCGTTCTTGTAAGCCGGATCGCGGAACGGGTGGACCTTGCCCTGAGCGGCGAGGCCTGCGATATCGTCGGCAAAGGCGTTTGCGCCAAGGCCTTCGAACGTGACGCACTTGAGGAAGCGTGCCGGGATGATACGGTCAGTGTCGATGTCGTTGCCGCGTACAGGAACGCCGGAACCTTTAACAATGTCGATAGAATTCATTTTTTAAATCTCCTTAGCGTTACTTGATGTACTTGCGGACGTCGGTGACACAGCCTTCGATGGCGGCGGCGGCCACCATGGCGGGGCTCATGAGGATGGTGCGGCCCGTGGGGCTGCCCTGACGGCCCTTGAAGTTACGGTTACTGGAGGAGGCGCTCACCTGGCGGCCCTTGAGCTTGTCCGGGTTCATGGCGAGGCAGAGCGAGCAGCCTGCTTCGCGCCATTCGGCACCGGCTTCCTTAAAGATCTTGTCGAGGCCGAGGGCTTCGGCTTCCACCTTGATCTTCATGGAGCCCGGAACGACCCACATCTTCACGGTGGGGGCGACCTTGTGGCCCTTGATGATTTCGGCGGCGGCCTGCAAGTCGCTGAGGCGGCCGTTGGTGCAGCTACCCACGAACGCGATGTCGATGGGGCGGCCAATCATCTTGGAACCTTCTTCCCAGCCCATGTATTCGTAGGCTTCGGAAATGACCTTCTTTTCGCTGCCTTCGAACTCGTCGATCTTCGGCATGTTGCCATTGAGCGGGATGGCCTGAGCAGGCGTAATGCCCCAGGTGACCATCGGTTCGAGGTTGTCGCAGTTGATTTCGACTTCGTCGTCAAACTGGGCGTCGGCGTCGGTAGCCACAGACTTCCAGTAAGCAACGGCTTCGTCCCACTTGTCAGCCTTCGGGGCGTACGGACGGCCCTTGAGGTATTCAAAAGTCTTTTCGTCGGGGTTGCAGTAACCGACGCGGGCGCCACCTTCGATAGCCATGTTGCAGACCGTCATACGGCCTTCCATGCCCATTTCTTCGATGACCGGACCTGCAAATTCGTAAGCGTAGCCAACGCCGCCGTTCACGCCGAGCTTAGCGATGTAGGCGAGGGCCACGTCCTTGGCGGTCACGCCCGGCTTGAGCTTGCCGGTGAACTTGATGCGGCGAGTCTTCAAGGGGCTCATGGCGAGCGTCTGGGTGGCGAGAACGTCGGCCACCTGGCTCGTGCCGATACCGAACGCGATAGCGCCGAATGCACCGTGGGTTGCCGTGTGGGAGTCACCGCAGGCAATGGTCATGCCCGGCTGGGTCACGCCTTCTTCGGGGCCCACGATGTGGATCACGCCCTGTTCGGCGGTAGCGGGGCCAAAGAACTTGATGCCGTTGTTCTTGGTGTTGTTTTCGATATGGGAGAACATCTCTTCGGAAATGCCGTCCTTGAGCGGGCGGTTGCGTTCCGGGAATGTGGTCGGAATAATGTGGTCCACCGTTGCAAAAGTGCGTTCGGGGAACAGAACCTTCTGGCCTTCTTCGCGGAGCTGCGCAAAAGCCTGCGGGCTCGTGACTTCGTGGCAGAGGTGGAGCCCGATAAAGAGCTGGTACTGGCCGCTCGGGAGCTTTGCTACCGTGTGGCTTTCAAAAATCTTCTGATAGAGTGATTTTCCCATGATTTTGTCTCTTTTGAGTTTTTTTGCGTTTTGACGGGCACAAATATAGAAAAAGAGCCCGCAGCTTTTCAACTGCGGGCTTCTCTCTCTCGTAAAAATGGCTGATTTTTAGTACTGCTCGATCTGGGTGTCGAAATGGTACTTTTCGTGATAGTAGCTGAGCATTTCGCTTGTGCTGGTGAAGGCGCCTGCGCGAATGGCGTTGCGGACTTCAGGATCGTTTCTGGACATTTCGATGATCTTTGCATCTATGTCCTTGAACAGCAACTTGTTAGAGGCCATAGCCACGTGGTTCTGGTTGTAGTCCAAATGATAGCTGCGTTCAAGCATCTGGAACAATTCGGACTGACACTGGTTTTCAGGCGGATGTTTCTTGACAATAGGCATATAGCACTTGTTGATGTAATCCTGCTTGTACGAAATAATCATCTCGTCGATGGCAGGAATGTTGTGGTCCGAATCGTGGCTAGCGAGTTCTGCTTTGGGAGTGACAACACCGGAACATCCGGTAAGAAGGGCGGCGGTTATGGTTGCAAGAGCCAAAACTCTAAACTTCATTTTATTTATCCTTTTTCTTTGTTGAAGCCAATTCCCTAATTCCGGAATCAAAATTATTTAAATGTCAATTTTTTGGCGAGGGGTCAGATGTAACAAATAGCTTACAACTGACCTAAAAAAACACTTAGAGAACACTTTTTGAGTGAGTTTGTGATGAGTGTCACTTGCGGGGAAGTGTTGTGTTTTTTTCAACAGCGGCGTTTATCGATTGCGTACGGCATCGGCTGTGGGCTTGAACATGTAGAACCACTTAATCGGGTCGATTACTTTGTATCGAACATTGCCGATAGACTTGTTCCCGTTACGGTCGATGATTCCCGTGACAACGTGGGCGTGGGGGCCTGTCGTGTGCCCTGTGAGGCCGACTGTTGCGATGGGATCTCCGGCCATGACTTCCTGACCGTCCAGATAAAGTAACTGGTCGCAGTGCATGAAAATGACGACATCTTTCTTGCGTACAAGACCGATGACGATTCCTCCGCGTTCATCGCGGGCGGTCCATGCCTTGGCGGCAAACGGCGCGAGTATGCGTGCTCCCTGACGGCTTGCTACATCGATGCCGTTGTGCTGTCTAAAATTCGCTGTGGCTTGGGGGTGGTAAAATTCCGTAATGTAGGCGACACTGTCCGACACAATCGATGTCCAGTATTTCCAGGCGGCGCCGATGGAATCCGATGCGGTGTTGCCGATGTAGTCGGGCCTCGAAAACTTGACGATGGTCCCTTCGGGAGGAACGTTTAATTTGTTCTTTTCCCAGGCGTTGGCAGGGTAGCCGTTTTCTTCGAGTGTTACCTTGATGTACTGCTGCACCATGCGCTCGTTGGTAATGATGGCGCTGAACCTTCCGATGGCGTAGCGGGCGATGCGTTGCAGGGTTTCCTTGCCGTCAAAGGTGTATTCGAACGAAGGCGCAATAGAAAGCTTGTCGCGTTCGTGGATGCGGTTGCGCATGTTCGAGATTCCGGGTTCCGTTTCGGTCACGAACAGGAAGGGAAGCGCAATCACAAGTAAAAGCAACAGTGGGAAAATGGTCCTGAATACCTTGGAGGATCCGTCTAACGGATTCTTCTCGATAATTGAAATCTTGTGGAGTTGCTCGATAATCTGGGTGAATGCTTCGGGACTTGTTCTCCAATCGCAAAGCCTGATTTCCTTGTAGAAGGAATGGCTTCTACGGACGGCTCGGTAGGCGTGGTAGAATTTCTTCTTGTTCGGTTTTTGCGGCAGGAGCCAAAGCAGGTTTGCCTTGTTAAAGTGGGGAAGGTCTTCGAGGTATGCGGAAGCCTCGCTTACGCTGTTGCCGTCGATAACGATCAGCCTTGAAATCAGCTTGGCGTAGTAGGCTTCTTCGTCGTTGATGTCCAGGGGTAAGATGACGACGACTTGCGCGATGGCTTTCTTGATGTGCTGCAGATTGTGGTAAAGGTTCCGGAACTGGTCGTCGTCCTTGGGGAAAGCCCTGGAGCCGGTTACGGTCCAACTTGAAGATTCTGAATTTAGTTTGTTCAGAATTTCCTGCGGAAGGGGCTTTTCGAAAAGAGCCTGGACCTCAATGGGGGCGTCACCTTTGAGGTGATTCTTTCCCGAAAAGTCTATGACCATAAAACGAGCGCCGGCATTCAATGCCAGCGCAAGATTTTGCAGAGGCTCAAGCGGAATCTCGTTTTCGCCGGGGAATGCGAAACTGGTGACTCCGCCTTGCCTATACAGGTCGTTCAGGACCTTTCTCTGCATGGTTCCGAATTATGCCTTCTGGAAACCGCGGGGATAGCTGAAACCTGCCGGAGGTGCAGCGACGAACTTGTCTACCTGGAGGTAGAGTTCTTCGGCGGAAGAGGCGGGGTTGAAGTAGATTTCCTGGTTCCTGTTCTGGGTGCGGCCCTTGAGGGGTTCGCCGCGGCGGGAACGGCTCACGATGCCGAGCGGAAGCACTTCAAGAAGCGGAAGAAGGCCGAAATAGCGGAACAGGCTGAAATTCTTCTGCCAGGTGGTGCGTTCGGCGAGGACGGCGAACGTGCCTTCGAAAATGGACTTCGTCTGAAGCAGTTCGTCGGAGGTCATCGTCACCAGTTCGTGGTTGGTGGGGAAGTTGTTCACGAAGTTGACCATGTCGCCCTTGAGGTAGTTGGCGTCGCAAAGGAATACGAATTTCATTTTTTACCTAGCCTGTTTTGTTTGTTTAGATAAAAAATAGTTTTTTGGCAAATGGTTGTCATTAGTTGGATCACCCTAAACGTCTAAAAGTGGAACTTTTCGTTCCGATTTAACGTAAAAAGTTTGTAAAATTTTTTGAGGACCCCGAAAATTTCAAAAAATGAAAATAACGTAAAAAGGGTTTCGATTTGCTAACTTGTTGATTGTCAACAAGTTACAAAAAAGCGAATTTTTTATGGCCATCGCAGGTTGCGTTTTTTTACGAAAAATCGGCTTTTTAGCGCTTTTTTGCGCATAAAATCATTATATTTGACCTCGTAAAATTGCGCTCGGACTAGCGGGTGCGGTTCTCTATTTTGTGAAAGCAAAAGGTGAAATTGGAAGAAGATATTTATGGGAGATCATAAATGAAACGAAAAAATAGATCTGTAGCAGCATTATTGGCGTCTGTCAGTTTGCTTGCCTCAGTGGGTGTAGCTCAGGAGGCGGAGAATACTGCTCCTTCCGTGATGGGCATTCCGGGTGAATCCATCGATGAAGGCAAGAAGTTTGCTCCGATTAAATTGGACAAGTATGTTACCGATGACATGGACAAGCCTGAAAAAATCAAGTGGTCCGTTTCCGGCAACAAGCAACTTAAAGTTTCCATTTCTCCCGACCGCATAGCGACGATTGAAATTCCAGACCAGTACTGGAACGGTTCCGAAGACATTACCTTTATCGCGACTGACTCCAAGGGTGCCACGGGTTCTGAAACAGTGAACTTCAACGTGGAATCCGTGAACAATCCGCCTGAAGTCAAGCAGATTCCGGACCAGACCATCGACGAAGGTAAGACCTTCGCGAAGATCAAGCTCGACGACTACGTGACCGACCCCGACCATCCGAAGAACCAGATTCTCTGGGAATTTGATATCTCTCCGATTGGCAAGGATCAGGCCGACGGCGACCTGAATGTGGAAATTGACCCGAACCGCGTCGCTTCCGTGATTATTCCTGACCCGAACTGGTACGGCTCCGCAAAGATCAAGTTTACGGCTACCGACGGTGAATATGCTAGCGCTTCTACGACCGCAAACTTCGTGGTGAAGCCGATTAACGATGCTCCGGTGCTCCAGAAGATTCCGGACCAGACCATCGAAGAAAAGAACGAATTCGAATCCATTAGCCTCACTGATTACGTGACTGACGTTGATGACGATGTCATGAAGCTCAA
>LVAE01000035.1 GCA_001603905.1 Fibrobacterales bacterium Fibro_02 | reverse complement strand
AGGCAGCTTTGAGAAAACTCATGATGATAGACAATGCCAAAAGTTTGAACGATTTGAGGATTCCTCCAAACAATCGTTTGGAGGCTTTGCATGGAGATCGAGAAGGACAATACTCTATTCGCATTAACGATCAATGGCGTGTCTGTTTTTCAATGAATGATGGACATTTTTATAACGTTGAAATTGTTGACTACCACTAGGAGCAAACCATGAGCAAGCATATAGATACGCCTACTATTGGAGAAATCCTGAACGAAGAGTTTTTCACGCCTATGGGTTTGTCTGCCTACAAGGTCGCTCAGGCAATCAATGTTCCTGTTTCAAGAATTCAGGATATTCTTCACAATCGCAGGCGAATTACAGTCGACACTTCTTTGAGGCTCGCCAGGTTCTTTGGAGTTTCTGACGATTACTTCATCTCTTTGCAAGATGATATTGACATTCGTAATCTTAAAATCGAAATCGCCGAGGAATTGAACAAAATCAAGACTTTTGTGCCGGTATAGCGAGAGTGACGCCTTCGGCGTATCGGAATAGCGAGATTGCCGAAACGGTCTTGTTATTCCCGTTTCGCCCTTCGGGCTTGCCTGCAACTTTGTTGCAGGTCAAGGCTTCCGCTCAGCGTTTCACTTCGTTTCATTTTTGTCTAAGCATTCATCAGTGAACGCGAGATTAGACAAAATGCTCATTTCATTTCGCATTTAGTCAAGCCTTTATTGAATGAAGCGAGATTAGACAAAGCCTTCACTTCGTTTCAGGCTTTGCCCTTCGGGTTTTGGCTTCGCCAAAATCTCTAAATCACGCAAAATTCGCTTCGCTCATGGTGTGATTTAGTCGAACTCACGACTTCGTCGCTCGTTCCTGATCTCGCTATTTCCGGTAATAAAAAGAAAACCACCCTTCTGGGTGGTTTTTCTTTTTATCGGAATAGCGAGATTCGAACTCACGACCTCTTGCTCCCGAAGCAAGCGCTCTACCAGGCTGAGCTATATTCCGGTTCGGTGGTCCAATAATAGAAAAAAGTGAAAGAAATTTAAAGGGTAGAGGCGCAAAAAAGTGAAAAAAAGGTCTCTTTTTTTACTTTTTCAGGCGTTTCTGGGGGCGTTTTGCGGGGGCGGGGAGCGGTTTGCCTAGAATCATGATGCTCGAACCGGCGTTGTCGGGCTCGACTTTGTACAGCTGGATGCGGTTGCTCCATTCGGAGCGGACCTTGCGGTCGATAATCCGCTTCACGTTGCCGTAGCTGGGGTTTCCGCCGCCGTGGATGACCCGCAGTACCTTGAGGCCTGCAATCATCAGGTCATCGATGCGCCGCTCGACGGCTTCGGCCGCCTCGTCCGAGGTCATGCCGTGGAGGTCGATTTCATCTTCGGGTACGGGCAGTTCCCAGGCGCTGGGGTTGCGGCGCATCTTGCGCCCGCGCGGGGAGCGCGCGGGACGTTCGGCGGCGTTCGCTTCGGCTTCTTTCCGCGCCTGCTCGTCCTTATCTTCCATGTGGTGGTTCTTGATCCACTCGAGCTGAAATTCTTCTTCCTGATTTAAGGGCATGGGTTTCTCCGGCTGCACGAACTTTTGGTCTCTCCCAATCGCTGGCATGCGCCTTAAAAAATAGCTTTTTTCCTTATTTTTTATGGAATCTTGCGCCTTACTTTTATTATATTCAATAATGTAAGAATTTTGTGAGGTTTTTGTAATGGTGCGTTGTGTTAGGCTTTTCTTTGTGCTGCTTACGCTGGCATTGGTCGTGGGGTGTTCCAAGGGCGAGTCTCCTGAAAACGAGGTCTTCGCCGTAAGTGACTTGGCCCATAAGAAGGTGGGCGTCATTAAGGGGACGACTGCCGAGGCTTATGCGATGGAGCTGGGAAACGGTTCCATGGATATGAAATTCGAATCTTATCCGTCGCTCAAAGATATGGTGGAGCCCCTGCTTCAGGGGGAACTGGACGCAATTTTGAGTGACGATGTCCCGGCAAAGGTTCTTGTTGACAGTGATCCCTCGCTGCGGATTTTGGATGAGGCGCTTAAAGAAGAATCGTATGCGGGGGTTATCGCTAAGGAAAAATGGGGCTTACTTGATTCGGTCAACGTGGCACTGATTCAGATGCGTGCGACGGGTGTTTACGATTCTATTGTGAGATCTTATGTCGGTGGAGATGCCAAGTATAGGGTCCCGTTGGGCCCTGCGAATGGACCTGTCCTGAAAGTGGCGACCTATGCGAAATTTCCTCCTTTTGTCTACTATAATGAAAAGAAGGAGCTTGTTGGTTCCGACGTCGAGATTGTCCGTTATGTGGCGGATTACCTGGAACGCCCGCTCGAAATTATCGATATGGATTTCGGGAAAATTATCGATGCCGTGCGCGACGGTCAGGCTGACCTCGGTTTTGCCGCTTTTTCTGTGACCGAAGAACGTAAGCAGCTGATTGACTTTACCGATAACTACGCGACATCCAGGATTGTCGTGGTCGTGCGTAGCGGCAAGACAAAATCATTTTTTCAAGGGATAAAGGATTCGCTTTTCGGAAAATAATTTGCTTTTTCTATTTTTGGAGTAGGTATTATTATGCATACTCTTTATATCGTCGCGACCCCGATCGGGAACATGGAAGATATCACTTACCGCGCCGTGCGGATTCTGAAGGAAGTGCCGCTGGTGCTTGCCGAAGACACTCGCCATACGCGGGTGCTGTTTGACAATTACGGCATCGATACCCCGATGGAGGCGTACCACGACTTCAACAAGGAAAAGGTGACTCCTCGGTATGTGGAATTCCTGAAGAATGAAGGAGACATTGCGCTCGTGAGTGATGCGGGAACGCCCGGTGTGGCAGACCCTGCGTTCAATCTGGTGCGCGAGTGCGTTCGCGAAGGTATAGACGTGCGTGCGGTTCCCGGTGCCTGTGCGATGATTACGGCGCTGGTTTCGAGCGGTATGCCGACGGACCATTTCAGCTTCCAGTATTTTTCGCCGAAGAAGAGTGCTCAGCGCATTCACCTCCTCGAAAAGCTCAAGGACGAGGAGGCTACGCAGATTTTTTACGCGAGTCCGCACAATATCGACAAGTTCGTCGAAGAAATTGGCCAGGTTTTCGGTGAAATCAAGATTGCCCTGATGCGCGAGCTGACCAAGAAGTTCGAGGAACACCTGATTGGGACTCCGAGCGAGATTACGGCGCATTTCAAGGCGCATCCGCCCAAGGGTGAATTCGTGCTGATTTTCAACCCCCAGGACAAGAGCGGGCTCTGATGCTTGAAAGAATGAAGTCGCTGCTGAATGCGCTCCCGAAAATTTACTGGATTTATGTAGCGGTCCTTTTGGTCGCAGAAGTTGTCGTGTTTGCAATGCGGCCTGATACGCCGGGGCTTTACACGATGAACTTGCAGTGGTTGCCGCTCTCGCTCTCGGTGCCGTTCCTGATTTTTAGGGGCATCCGTCAGAATTTCAAGCGGATGCTTTATGCGTTCGCGCTGCTTTCGTTCCTGTTCCTTGCGCTGGACTATAATATAGGTGACTTGGCCGGTGCAGGACATGCGGGGCTTGTCCAGGTGGTTCTGGCATTTTGCCCCATCGGACTTTTCTGGCTGATTCTGTTTGCGGTTTGGAATTTTTCGCATTTGAAAAATCGCGATTCGCTCGTGGCGCTCCTGCTTTCCTCTTTTGGCTGGGGACTGTATGCGTTTGCGTATCCGCCAATGCCGCTTGGCCCCGCCGCCTTGCTGTTGCTGGTGCCGTGGTTTATAGTCCTGAACCGTTACACGCGTGGACAGGCGATGTTTGCGACCTTCTGGTCGGGCATGCTCTACAATGCGGTCAACTACTACTGGATTTATAACGTGATGCATGTGGAGACGGCGCCTTCGGGATTGATTCTTTTCGGATTGATTCTGTTGATTGCCTTCTTTAGTGCCTACAACACCTTGGCGGGTTTTGCGTATACTCTTGCGAAGGATGCTCCGCGAAAGTTCCGCCCCGTTTTCCTGCTGCTTTATCCGGTGTTCTATGCGGGACTTGAAATGACGCGTACCTACGGCGACTTTGCGTTCCCGTGGAGTCATCTGGGTTATGTTTTCGGAAACCAGCTGGAACTGATCCAGATGCTTTCGTATATCGGTATTTTCGGCTATACGATTCTCGTGGTGGCCTCGAACCAGGCTGTGGCGCATGTGTTCTGCAAGGCACAGAACCTGAAAAAGGCGGCTCCCGTTTTGGCGCTCCCGGCGGTCATTTTTGTGGCGCTGCTTGTGCAGGGGAGTGTCGTGCTCTCGAAACCCGAGGCGGCACCTTTTTACGGTACGGATCGCGAAGGCTCTCCGAATATTGCCTTGGTGCAGCCGAGCATCCAGCAGGGGGCCAAGTGGAGCAAGGAACGTTTTGATGCCATCGTGAAAAAGACGGTCGGCATGGTGAACGATAGTGTCAAGGATGGCGCGGACCTGATTGTTCTGGCTGAAACTGCCATACCGGATCACATTCGCAGGCAACCTCGCGTAATTGATCTTCTGCACAAAACTGCTGACGAAAAGAAGGCTAGCATTTTGACGGGCGCCCTCGACTATCGGAGAAATCCGCCGGGAAGCGTGCGCAAGTTCGATATCTACAACGCCGCATTCCTGTTCACGCCGGGCGTCGGAGGCTATCCCGATCGCTACATCAAGAAGCACTTGGTTCCGTTCAGCGAACGAATCCCCTTCGACGAAGTATTCCCGATTCTGAACTATGTGGATTTGGGCGAGGGCGATTTTGTGGCGGGCAAGGAAACTCCCGTTTATCGTCCGTTCCATTGGACGCCCTACATCTGCTATGACGCCATTTTTGGTGATTTGGTGCGCGAGGCTATCCGCAGCGGTTCACGCCTGATGGTGAACATTACGAACGACGGCTGGTTCGGCCGGAGCTCCGCCCCTTACCAGCATTTGAACCTGATTCGGTACCGTGTGGTTGAAACAGGAATGCCCGTGGCTCGCCTTGCAAATAGTGGAGTCTCGGTGTTTATTGACCAGTACGGCCATTTTGACGGAAATACGGAAATCTTTACCGACCGCGTTATCCAGAGGAAGGTCCCGCTTAGGACTCGCGACACGGTCTACACGCATATCGGCGATGCGGTGGAAATGACGCTGCTCGTTTTCGGCGTGCTGTATTTGCTTGTTGCGTTGCTGGTGGCCTGGTTGCAGGCGAAAAAGACACGTAAGGTGGCGGTCGCCTGATTAAAAATCCTGCGCCGAGTTGAGGTCGGTGTATCTTCCCATCTGCGTCTCGAACTTGAGGCGTTCAATTAATTTCCGGTGCATTTCCTGCGAGGCGTCGTTGATGAGGCCTGCACGCATACGCCCGAACCAGAAGGCTTCGACATGTTCGCTTTCTTCGAATTCCGCCGAGAATGCCAAAGCTCCGTTGCAGAGAATGCGAACGTCCATATGGTAATGCCACGATTCGCTGACGGGGAGAGCCGGCCATAAGGGAATAAAGGCCGCTCCGATGCCCCAGTCACTCGTCTCGTTGTCCGGGAGGACCTTTGCCGAAATATGGGCGGTGCCGCGGCAATTCCCCATGGGATAGAATGTGGTGTCGATGGCGGCCGAATAGGCATTCTGCAGATTGGAATCCAGATAGGAAGTCTTGTCTCCGAAGGTGAGTACGATCGGCTCGAAGAAGGTTGCCGTTTTCGGATATTCCTGGAGATCGTATTTCGTGAGGCTTACGGAACAACTTGCTAAAAAGCCACAACAAGCTGTCGCCATTGCAACCCAGGATGCGGCTTTTGCACAAAACATTTTCATCGTAACAAAATATAATAAAGAGTTTTTCCCAGATAGATTTGAATAGTTTCTATATTCGTAACCGATGACTTTGCCCGCCTACTTTATTTCCGATGCGCATCTGGGGGTGAATCCGCCGGGAGCTGTTCCTGACCGCGAAAAAGCCCTAGTCCGTTTCGTGGAGTCCCTCAAGGGAAATGCCTCGCACCTGGTAATCGTGGGCGACTTGTTTGAATTCTGGTACGAGTACAATGACTACGTGAACCGTAATCACTTTGACCTGTTCTTTGCGCTGCGTGAACTGGTGCAGTCCGGCTGCGAAGTCCACCTGTTGCAAGGGAATCATGACTTTGCGTATGGAGACTTTTTCCCGAAAAGCATTGGCGCCCAGGTCCATAAGGAAGTTGTACTGGAAATCCAGGGGAAGAGAGTCTTTTTTAGACATGGTGACGGCGTGGCGAAGTCCGATTTCGGTTACCGAATTTTCCGCCGGATTCTCGATTTCCCGTTGAATCGTTTCCTTTTCCGCCAAATCCACCCGGATTGGGGAATGGCGCTTGCCCGCTTTGTCGGTCGCAATAGTCGCAAGGTGGGGGAGTCCCGCATCATCAAGATGGAAGAATACCTGCATTGGGCAGAACGCATGCTCCGCGAAAATAAATGCGACTGCTGTGTCCTCGGGCATCACCACATTTCAGGACTTTGGACTGTCGATGGCGGTTTGGTCGCTTCTTCAGGCGAGTGGATAAAAAAACTCTCCTACCTCCGTATGGAAGCAGGAGAGGTTACACTCAATGAATTCGAATTCGGCGGCTAGTCGGCGTTTTGTGCGTCGTTAGCGCGGCTTTCGGTCGATTTCATCATTTTCTTGCTGGAGTTTTCACCCCAAATCCAGGCGACAACGTCCGTATTGGCAACCTTGTCCCATGCCGCGTCGAGCCAGCACCAATGATGGGTTTCGCCCTTGCTATCGGTGATGGTCCACTTTTCGGGAGTCGCGGAGAAGGTCATCTTGATCGGCTGCGGCTTGCTGAAGCTGTCGTAACCGTTAGATGCCGCTTCCGGCGGATCGATTTCGATGGTCCAGGATTTGCCCTCGGTCCTTTTATAGATGCCGACATTGTATACTATAAGAAGGATGAATACGATGATGGCGCCCTTGAAGTTCTTCTTGGTGAGGAAGAAAATCAAAAGCAGTAACATCAGGACCGCAAGTGCACCCAGATTATAGTGGGTCGTGTAGAACAACTTGAGAATGTCGATCATGGTTGACCTCGGTTATTATTTCTTGGAGCCCTTTTCGGCTGCTTTCTGCTCGGCGATCAGGGATGCGACGCTGAAGGAAATCGTCTTGCCTTCAACCTTGCATTCGGTGCGGAAGCTCTGCTTGGGAAGAGCGATTCCGTGAGACGAGAACGTGCCCATGAAGGAGGCGTTGGCGTGGCTTGCGATCGTACGCACGTTGATGAACCCCTTGTCCTTGCTGAAGGTGAGCTTGAATACCTTCTTGGCACGGTCGTATTCGGCAATCATGGTCTTGTTCACCTGGGTGTTCACGGCGTCCCTGGTGTGGCGGTTGAAGATGATTGTGCCGCGAGAGTCAATCGAGAGCATTGTCTTGTTGGCGATGGAGTTGCGGCAGGCGATCAGCTGCCACGGGCCTTTTTTCTTGGATTCGCCCTTGGCCGTGAAGATGTAGCGGTTGCCTTCCTTTTCCAAGGTGTAAGCGCCTGTGATAATCTTGGAGTCGATGGCGTTCAGGGCGCCCTTGACATACAGGAACTTGGACTTGGTGGAGTTGACGCCGACAATGAAACGGAAGGAGGTCGTTTTCGCTTCTTTAGTGGGGGTAATGGAGAAGCGCTTTCCGACGGGGTCCACCTCGATGTCTGCGTAGGGGCCGATTTCAACCGTCTTGCCGTTGGCTGCAGTCCCCTGTTTTGCCATCTTGTCGAGCTTCATCGCCTTGATGGCCTGCTCCGGAAACCGTAGGAAACCACGGATATCCATCTTCACAATAATATTGTCCATATAACACCTCTTTTTTTTGTTTGTGGTTTTCAAGGTAAACTAATAAAAAAAATTAACAAAAGCAAGTGATTTAGAAAAAATATGCAAAAAAACTCTCGAAAAATAAGGGCTTTGTAAGTAAAGTAATGTAGGTGGGGGTGAATTTGTTTGCGTTTATGGTGATAAATTCTTACTTATAACTTGCAAGAGGATTGTGGCAAGAGTTTGGCCGTTCCGGAAATATTCCTTTTTGTGTGTGATGGCGGTCACAGATGCCTTGGCCTGTTGCTCGACTGCTTTCTTGTCATAAATTACGGACAGGCGTGCGGTGGGGCTCGATAACTTATTTGAGTCTGCCTTGAATTGGGTGCGGATGAGGAACCTGGGGTAAAGTGCCTTGTATTTTTGAGCGATGGCGTCGGCGATATCCAAAATGGGATCAATCAGGATGACGTCCTGATGTCCGTTCGACTGGTTGATGGCTGATATGGCGCCCATTCCGCGCCCGGCAAGGTATTGCGGGGCTTTCCCGTTGACTTGGGTGGCACATTCGAAAATCTGCTTGGCGTCGCTTTCGAAATTTTCTTCGGAGGGGGTTCCCTTGTTCTGGGCGGAGCCCCGATAGTTGAAAGTGACGATGTGGATTCCGGGAAGTGTTTCCACCTGCGCCAGGAACTGCGCCGCGTCTTCGTCTGCTTCGGGATAGTAGAGCAGGACGGGGTCGTTCTCGTTTCCCATGCTGAAACCGTTCAGCGCGACTCCGTCTTCGAGGGTGCAGGTGAGCTGTCTTGCCTTACCCTGGATGGCCTCGTTCGCTTCTTTATGGTAGATGGCGCGTGGAAAAGCGTTCCTGCGTTCGGTGAGTGCAAGGTAGAAAACCATGCTGATGTAGATAACTAAAAGAATCCCTGCAAAGCGCAAAAGCCGAAATAGGGTGTTCCTGAGAAAAAGCTTTATTTTTTCCATTTGCGTCTAAATTTAGAAAAAAGGACTTTCGCCTGTTTCCAAACGAAAGTCCATAGGATGGGATTGGGTGTTCCTTGAATATATCTAAAAAAATGACGAAGCGTATCACTTCGAAAATTAAAAGTGTTCACAGATTGTTCTATTTACGGAAATTTACGCAATTTTACTCTGATGTAATAAAAAAGGTGTTCCCAAAAAATCAAGAAAAAATTATATTTAAAAGTGATGAACGTATACGCTTACTACAACTACCGAAAGTATTTGCAGGATTATTATGATTACCGTAAGTCCGTGCAACGTTACTTTTCTTACAGGTCCTTCGCCAAGAAGGCGGGGTATTCCTCGTCGGGATTCTATTTGGACCTGGTCCGCGGGCGCAAGTCGCTTACGCCCCAGATGTTGCCCAAGTTTATCGCGGCTTTAGGCCTGAACGAAAAGGAAGGCCGTTACTTTACGCTGATGGTGGACTTCACGCACGCGACTACGCCGGCGTCGAAGCAGGCAATCTTCGAGCAGATGTCGGCGCTCCTCCCGAGCGCGATCAAGTCGCTTACCAAGAGCCAGCAGGAGTATTATAGTAAGTGGTATTATGTGGCGGTCCGCGAGGCGTTGTCCGTTCTCGATGTGGGTCCTAAAAATATCCAGGAACTGGCGCTGTTCCTGAATCCGCGCATCACGCTTCCGCAGGCAAAGCAGGCAATCCAACTGCTCCTGTCGATGCAGCTGATTGAACTGGATGAAAAGGGCTTTTACCGCTCGGTAAACAAGGCCATCTTCAGCGGTTCCGAAATTTCGTCGCTTTTCGTTCATCAGTTCCAGAAACAGATGATGGATCTGGGTAAAGACGCCCTGGACCACTACAGCACCGAGCGCAGAAATGTATCTTGTATGACGATGAGCGTTTCTGCCGAAGGACTGGAACGCATCATCAGCAAAATCGACCTGTTCCGCAAGGAAGTGGTCGACATCATCCGTTCCGACGAGGGCGAGACGATGGTTTGCCAGATGAATATTCAGTTTTTCCCGTTGAGCAAGGAAAAGGTGGAACTGCCGCCGGAAACCGAGGAGGAAAAATGAAAAACTTGAAATTTGCATTTTTGACCTTGGCAGCAGCGGTTGCATTAGCCTTTACCGCTTGCAGCAACGACAAGACTGCCGGGACTGTAACGGATACGGGCAATACGGTTGCCGAGGCCGATGTGGTGGCCGGTGTCGTTCGTCGTGTTGATGGATCGCCTGCGTCCGAAGCTGTTGTCCGTATGGCTCGTATGGCCGTTTTCGATAGTGTGCTGCATGTTCCGGAGCAGATTGAAGTCGTCACGGATTCCGATGGCGTGTACGCCTTTGATTCGGTGATTGCGGATACCTTCCAACTTGCCGTAATTGATACTTCGGCAGTGGAAGTGTTCTTCTTGCCTCGTACGACCTTGAAGGCGAAGGCTTTTGACAGTATTCAGCTTGCGAAGGCGGCTGTCGTGAACAGCGTGCTTTATTTTGAAGAGGTCGAAGATTCAGCCGTTTCTGTGGGTGGGCACTTTGTGACCTGCCTTTCGGGAACGCCGTTCTGCAATGACGTCTTTGCTGCCGATAGCTTCTATATGTTGGTTCCTGCCGGTAACTGGGAACTTGAAATTTTCCCGGGAGATTCCCTGATGGTTGCCCGTATGCGTTCGCTGGGTTTTGCGGATAGCCTGATCTACCGTAGCTTGAGCTTGAACCGCATGTACGAAGGCGATACCGTGAGCCCTGGCCCTGTCGTGTGGAGTATGACGGCCAAGGCGGATACTTTAATCAAGGAATCGGAAAAGGAAACGAAGAATGTTGCGAGAATTTCAGGAACGGTGCTCTGCAAGAACGGGGACCCGTGTGCCAATGTCGAGGTGATGACTATTCGCGACATTTACGGATTTGAATTCGTTGAAGGCGATTCCTTGGAATTTGTGGCGCAGACGACGACGGACAGTCTCGGTCGCTGGTGGTTGCCTGTCCCGGATTCGTTGCCCGGTGACTCTTTCAGGTTTGAATTCCGCAGGGTTCAGGACGAAAAGGTGGCTCAGGTCGGAATTTCCCGTTACTTGACCAAAAAGGAAATTGAAGGGCTGACGGATACCTTGAATATCGGAAAAACATCCCTCACGAAGGCTTCTTCGCTGGTGAGTGGCGTGAGTCTTGTCGTTGACCGCGAAGATACGACGCAGTCGAACAACTGCATGGTCAATAGCGTGGTGGTGGGTATCAAGGGAACCTCGCATTTCGTGCGCGATGTGACTTGCTATATGCTCATGCTGGACGGACTTCCGTCGGGAGACCAGCAGGTGGTTCTCTATTCGGGTGACCCCAAGGTGATGAACAAGCTGCGTAAATCGGAGGTTCCGATGCTGTTTTACGTGACTTTTACGGCCGTTACACTTCCTGAAGGGGGTGTCCAACAGCAGCAATGGATGACTTATACGCCGCCAAGTCAAAATATTTTCAAATAACCCCTTGCCGAACTGATTTTTATTTACTAACTTTGGTGGCGCACTGAGCTATGGTGTAATGGTAGCACAACAGATTCTGACTCTGTTTGTCTAGGTTCGAATCCTGGTAGCTCAACGAAGACTCTTTGCTCATACCCCTGAGCAGAGAGTTTTTTTTAAGATGCGCCCTCCAGGATGATTGCTCCTAGCTCCAGTCTACTATATTTGCGCTATGGAATTTTTCGACTACTACGAGAATCTTTTCGGTGAACGCTGGCCGGCTTTGCTGGAATCCTTGAAGGGGGATGGTTGCGCGACGGAATTGCGTTTTGGCGAAGGTCTTGAGCCGTATTATTTGGATGAAGCTTCGGTTTTTGCGGCGAAGGCCCTGGATGTGCAACCGGGAGATGACGTACTCGATATGTGCGCGGCCCCTGGTGGAAAGACCCTGGTAATCGCATCCCTTTTAAAAGGGGAAGGTTCCTTGCAGAGTAATGACCGGTCGCCCGATAGAAGGCTTCGGTTGCAGCATGTAATCGAAAATTCCTTGCCGGAAGCGTGGCGCGGCATCATCAAGGTGACTGGCTACGACGGCATGAAGTTTGGACTCCACAAGAAAGAATGCTTTGATAAGATTCTGTTGGATGCGCCTTGTTCTTCGGATCGTCATGTATTGAATTCCCCGGCGCATTTGGAGGTGTGGTCAGCCAAACGAGTCAAAAGGCTATCGGTGGAGCAGGGGGCGCTCCTTGCTTCGGCGGTCGATGCGCTGAAACCGGGGGGAACGGTTGTCTATGGAACTTGCGCCCTATCGCCGATGGAAAATGACGACGTGGTGAAGAAAATCTTGAAAAAAAGACCGTCGATGCGGATGGTCGAGATTGAAAACTTGCTGCCCGGTGCAGACCGCACGGAATTTGGTGTGCATATCCTGCCGGACCGTTCCGAGGGCAGGGGCCCTATTTATTGCGCGAAACTCGTCAAGTCGGTGTAGCTTCTGATGGATTTGTCTTCGCTGAAAATCGAATACCCGGAACTTCCTGTTGTTGAACATCGGAAAGAATTTTTTGAGTTGCTCGAAAAGCATCAGGTGGTGATTGTCAAGGCAGACACCGGTTCGGGCAAGTCGACGCAGTTGCCGAAGTTTTTGCTAGAGTGGTATTCCTCAAAGGGCGAAGCCCGAGCCCATACCTCAGATCGCGAAGCGCGTCCTCAGAACCCCTTTAAAATCGGTGTGACGGAGCCGAGGCGATTGGCGGCAATCTCTATTGCGGACCGCCTGCGCGAAGAACTCAAGGACGAAACGTTCGTCAGCACCAAGATTCGCTTTTGGGAACAGGGCCAGAGTGATGCGCCCATCAAGGTGATGACTGACGGTATCCTGCTGCAGGAATTCCGCCGCGACAGGCTCTTCCGCCAGTATTCGGCGATTGTGATAGACGAAGCGCACGAGCGTTCGCTGAATATCGATATTCTGCTTGGCATTTTTAAGACTGTTTTACAGGCTCGCCCCGAGTTCAAGCTGATTGTGGCTTCCGCGACGCTGGATGCTAAGCTGTTCGAAGAATTTTACGATAACAGCTGTGTGATGGAAGCTGAGGGAAGAACGTATCCGGTCGATGTGGAGTATTATTTTGGTTGCGGTTCGACTGGTTCACCGATCTTAAGTAAGGTCCCTGAGCTTGCCGAAGGGCCGAAAAATCGCGATATCTCTGGGAAAGGTGACTCGGGATTATTAGATGAAGCGCGGGATGCGATTTTAGATTTGGAAACGCGCCACCGCGATCACCTGCTTTGTTTTTTGCCGACGGAACGCGATATTCAAGATTTAGCGGGGGAGCTTGCGCACGAACTGGATTCGGCGAGTTTCGATATTTTGCCGCTTTACGGGCGCATGAGTCCCGATGAACAGCGCCGCATCTTTAAGCATACGGGAAAGACCCGCGTGGTGCTTGCGACAAATATTGCCGAAACATCCTTAACGATTCCGGGAATTGCCTACGTGGTGGATACGGGCATGGCCCGCATTTCGCGGTACAATGCGCAGTCGCGTATTCAGGGGCTTCCGGTCGAAGAAATTTCAAAAGCGTCTGCGCGGCAGCGCACAGGGCGCGCGGGTCGTGTAAAGCCCGGCGTGTGCATTCGACTTTATTCTCCCGAAGATTTCGAGAAGAGAGACGAGTTTACGGAACCGGAAATCCGGCGCAGTAATCTCGCGAACGTGGTTCTGCAGCTGCGAAGCCTCGGGCTGGAGCTGGAAAATTTCCCGTTCCTGCAATCGCCGCCGCATTCGGCATTCCGCGGCGCGTACAAGACGCTTTTTGAACTCGGCGCGTTGACTGCGGATAATTCCAGTGGCCATGTGACGAAGCTTGGCCGCGAAATGACGCGGCTCCCGATGGACGTGGCGCTTTCGGCGGTGCTTTTACGGGCGAGAGAGGCGGGGGTATTGCAGCCTGCGCTGATTGTCTGTTCGGCCTTGAGCATCCAGGATCCGCGAGTGGTTCCTGGCGAGGAGCCGGAGCGCACCCGTATCCGCCAGCTGCATCGCAAGTTTGCGGGGCACAAGAGTGACTTCCTCACCTACATTTGCATGTGGAATGCCTTCTGCGCCGAATGGGACGGAAAATCCTGGAACAAGTTGCGCAAATTCTGCGACAAGTTCAGCTTCCATTTTTTGCGTTGCCGCGAATGGATTGACCTCTACGAACAATTCGGCCGCATTCTCGACGTGAAATACGAAAACCGCGTCTGCCCGCTCGACAGTTTCCACGCCGACAATTTGCACATTGCACTCCTTTCGGGATTCCTCGGAGGCATTGCCCGCCGCGATATCGAAAATGGCTGCTACCGACTGGTGAGCGGACGCGAGACGCACGTATTCCCCGGCAGCGATTTGTACGGCAAGAGTGTGGAATGGCTATTCAGCGCCGAAGTGCGCGAAACGAGCCGCATCTTCCTTAACAAATCCGCCGAAATTAAGCCCGAATGGATTATGCAGGTGGCGGAACCCTTCTGCACCCGCCGCTGGTATTCGCCGATGTGGAACCAGGAGCGCGGATTCGTGGAAGCTGTGGAAGAAGTGAGCTTCAGGGGACTTGTGATTAGTCGCGGTCACCGCGTGGATTATGCCCGCGTGAACCCTGACGAGTGTGCCGAAATTTTCTGGCGCGAGGCCGTGGTGCTAGGCCAGATGGCGCGCCCATTTGCGTTTATGACGCATAACGAGCATGTGGTTGAAGACCTGCATGCCCTTGAAGCGCGTAAGCGAATGTTTGGACTCGCCCCGAGCGAAGATGCTCTGGTGGATTACTATGTGCGCATCGCCCATAGCGTAAATTCCATCAAGACTCTCAAGGACTACATTCGTGAACATACCGACCAGTTCCTGAAATTTGATGCCAAGTTCTGGCTGGAGCAGAATGAGAGTGCCGTAGATGGTGTCATTGCGAACACCGGTGGTGCGAAGCAATCTCTAGGTGATTTTTTTGAAAAAGCAAATAGAGACCCTTCGGCTTCACTACGTTCCGCTCAGGGTGACACGCATAGTAAAAAGTCGCTCCCAAAATCCTCTCTTGGGGGGAGCATCGAACAGTTCCGCGTTGAAGGTCTCGATGGTTCTTGCCGCATGGTTAATGGCGAGATGGTTTTCGATGCGACCAAGGAGTACGACGGAATTACGCTGGAGCTGCCTTACGATTTGCTCCCGCAACTGACCCCTGCAAAACTCGCGCTTTCGATTCACCAATGGCGCGAATGGATGGCCGAATCCATCATCTGCGAAATGCCGAAGGCCGCCAAGAAACAGTTGGAAAATCGCCGCACTTTTATTGACGATGCCTTCTGTGACAAGCTCAAGGAAAATCCGCACAAGGCGCCTCTGTTGAGTCTCTATGAAGTTTTTGCAGGCATGAAACAGCTTGATTGCGACATCCCGACGGTGACTCCTGAAAAGGAAAATCACCTGCGCTTGCATGCCAAGATTTTCAAGCAGGGCTTCCCGGAAAAGTTTTCGGTCGAGTTGAATCCAGAATGGGGGAGCTTTGGCTTGTTTGCCGCGGTGCGTCCTGTCGTTGTGACGTTCGGTATTGACTTTGCGCTCGATGAAATGCGTTTTGGCTGGCGTCTCGGTGAATCTGCTCTGATGACTCCGGCGGAATCTGCGTTCTGGCAGACATTCCGAAAGCGGGTCGAAGTTTCGGCCGAACCTGATTCGCTCATTACAGATTGCCTGAATCTGCTGGAAACCGGAGGCCTTTATGCCGACGGTTTCAAGACGGCCCTCAAGGCCTGGGTGTTAAAGTCCCTTGCCGTCGACAATCTGGATGCGAACCGATGCGTGCGTTTTTCGGGACTGGAATTCTCCCGAGGCAAGAAAATCAACGATTTCAAGAACCTCGCTGCAAAGACGCGCAGTGAAGATGACGAAGTTCGCCTCGCCTTGGTGCGGGCGACCTACGAGTCGGCGTTGCTCGGAGCGGATGCGTTTGTCAAGTTCTGGGATGTGCTTCGCGAATTCTCGGTCGCTATGCGCCAAGGGGGCGACCATGCCCGCGATGCGGTGGCTGCTGCTGGAATTTCGATTGCAAAGATTGCAACCCTCTATTCCGAAGATAAGGAAACAACTTTGTTCGAAAGGCTTTGTGTCTTGGGCGAGCTGCTGGGTGCGGGCGCACCGAACAATCCCCGAGATAAGGCTCCCTTAAAACCCGAACTATCGGTGCGCACGCTCCGCGAAAAGTTCCGCCCCTTCCTCAAGGCCCGTTTCATGAAGGAACACGAGCTGAAAAAGGCTCGGGATCTCCTTTCAAAAATGGAGCATATGCAGAGCGACGAGGCCGAGTATCCGGAATTCTACTTGCAGGCTTCTGCCTTGCTGGAGGAATTCGAAATCCTTCGGTTTAAGCGCAAGGGCGACGATTCCGAAGAGATTATCGAAGACGATGCCCTGGCAAAACTCAAGGGCCGTTTCGGGCGTTTGTAGGCTGCTGTAGTTGACTGCGCGGAGTTGATTGTAATTTTTTTACTTGACTCCGTTTTTGACTTTGTTTATTTTATTTGTATGTTAGTGAGGTGGGTTCGTCTTCCCTTTTGGGGACTTTTGTTGATGCTTTCGCTGTGCCTGTGTGGTATGAGCTGCGATCCGGATTGGTGGGCTGATCCGCCAAAATCCATTAATGTACTTGCCGAAAAACCTTCCGGTGTTGATTCGCTTGAAATGCAGGTCTATTTTAGGGATTCCCTTTTATATAGGGAATGTAGCGGTCGTCTTGATACATCGAAGGTTGTGTTCCGCAGAGATTACGACTCGCTTGATCTGGGATTAAAAAATGAACTGGAAGTACGCCTCGCTTTTTATTGCGACGGACGTGAGATTGAGCTTCCGTCTTATTGGGCGGAGGTGGATTCTGCGGAGTCGAGGTCGTACTATTTTAGGGAAGTCGATGAGCACAAAAAAACTTTGAGCAAGTCTTTTAAATTGCAGAAGTTCCTGTCGCCCGAAGATACTTCCTGTGGCAAGTTCGTGAATTTCGCTGTGCTTAAAGTTGACGGAGTCGTTGATAGATGAAACGCATCGCTTTGCTGATACTTTGTCTGTTGTGCGTGGCAGATGCGAGCGTCTATTCATCGGAAGAGGCTCCTCCACGTAAGCGCCATACGCTCTCGGATTTCTTCTCGCCTTATTTTGAAGTCAGCGGCGGTGCGATGAATTCGAATTCAAGGAATGAGACCGCTTCCGTAATCAACTATTACCACGACCTGGAAAAAGACGAAATGGTCTATGACGAGGACCTGCATTACAACATCATCAATTTTGATGGGTGGACGTACAATGTGGGGTTCCGTGCGGGCGCTTACCTGTTTCGGTTTTGGGGAGTATTTCTGGATAACGACCTGTTCTTGGCCAAGGGCGATTACCGGTACAAGTACTATTCGCGGGACAAGGAAGATTTTTTGGAACATGATTCCAGACTCCGGTATTATTTAGGTTTCGGCTCGGTTTTCTTTCCGTTTAATCTGTTTTTTGATTCGACATCGAGGTATTCTTTCTTGAACGGTACCTTTGCGGGGTTCTCGCTTGGGCCGACGTATTTGTACGGGCAGGATAAGGCCGAAAAGAAATATGGAATGGATTACGAAGACTGGGAAATGACATTCCGTTTTGAGGTGGGGTACCTTTGGGAGTTTACTGAACATTTCTTTGTGGGTGTTGCGTTCAAGACGGTTCTTTCGTTTAATAACGAGGAAGGTGACGAGTATAAGGGCGGAAATATGCCAACTGACGATGTTCCCCTCAATACCAAGTCTTTCGGTTTCGTGATTAAGGTTGTCCGAAAGTAGGGTTTGGGGATTGAAAGTCCCCTTTTTTATGGGCTGCGGGTCGCAAATTTTCTAAATTTAGCCTCGATGAATTTTATTTTCCGTTTTTTGCTGACTTTGTGTGCGTGTTCGCTGGTCGTGTTGACCGGTTGCGATGTCCCGTTCGCTAAGGAAGATCCTGTTGTCGTTTCTGTGGGTGAGGCGAAACTCCGTGAATCGGAAATCCGCCGTGTGGCTCCGGAATGGGATTCCTGGACCGATCGTGAAAAGCTGACTTTCCTGGAACATTGGATTGACGAAGAGACCATTTACCAGGAAGCCGTGGCGAACGGCATGCTGAAGGACGAGGACTTGCAGGCGCAAATCCGCCGTACCGAACGCAAGATGACGGTTGACCATTTCTTGCAGAGTTTTGCCGATACCATGATGGTGGGCGATGCAGAAAAGCTTGACTTTTACCAGGCGCATCCGGAGCTGTTCTTGCGTGGGCAAACGATGGTCAAGGGTGCTATCCTTTATTTTAGGGATTGGCAGTCGGCGGATCAGTATTACAGGGGACATAAGAAGATTGTCTATGATTCCTTGCCTGCAGAACATTGGCTCGTGAAAAAGATTGAGGCGTTTGATTCGGCGACGGTAAGTCCTGATAGCTGCATGATTCCTTCTATTAAGGATGCGACACTCGGTCAGCTTTCGGTGATGAAGGTCTGTGGCGGTGCGCTCAAGATGGCTGTCGTCGTGTCGAGGCTTGATTCTGCCGATGTGCTGCCTTATGCCGAAGTGGTTGAAGATGTGGCAACGCGTGCCTGGGTGGAACACCAGAAGACGGTGCTTTCTCGCCTGAAGAAGGAATGGAAAAAGGCTCGCCCGATTTTCTCGCAGATGAACGTGTTTAGTGAAAAGGAAAAATAATGAAGTCCTTTGCCAAACGGATTGCTTTTGTATTTGGATGCATGGCCTCGCTTGCGATGGCTGAACCTGTGCTGATGGAAGGCGTTGCAGCCGTCGTGGACGGTAAGCCGATTATGCGTTCGGAATTCTTGAATGCCTTGTACCGCTATCAGGAAACTCCCGAAGGGAACGCGATGTCGGAAGCGGATCAGCGCAAGTATGTGCTGGATCAGCTGATTGAAGAAAAGGTCTTGTTGAGCCGAATCGACCGAGACTCGATTGTGGTGACGGATGCCGAAGTGGACCAGCGCGTGAATGCCCACTTGTCGCAGCTTGCTGCCAGCCAGAATACGACTTTGGCTACACTTGAAAAGGCCATTCGTGCGCAGTTGGGGATTAGCATGGCGCAATACCGTGACCAGCTCGCCAAGCAGATTCGCGGACACATTGAAATGACCCGCGTGCGCCAGCGTCATGTGGGTGTCATTAACCCGACAAAAAAGGAAGTGGATGCGTTCTTTGCCGAATACAAGGACTCCATTCCGCAGCAGTTCAACTGCGTCTTGTTGAGCCATATCCAGTTGCCGATCGTACCCGATTCTGCAATCGTGGATTCGGTGCGTAAAATTGCTGATGCCTTGATCGATACGCTGAACCTGGGCATGAGCTTTGAACTTTTGGCGAAAGCCCATTCGCAGGATACGTCTGCCGCAAAGGGCGGCGACCTCGGTTACTTTAAGCGCGGTCAGCTTGACCCCGCCTTTGAACGTGCTCTTGATGCCCTGAAGAACGGTCAGTATGCTTCTAATCCGGTAAAGACAAAACTGGGATGGCATATTCCGCGCGTGCTGGGCCGTAAGGAAGACGGCGTGCGTTCGGCGCAGATTCTGCTCCGTACGATTCCGACGGCGAAGGATACCGCTGCGGTGGTTGCACTTGCGGATTCTCTGCAGAAGAACCTGAAGACGAGCGAAGCGTTTGCCGCTGCGGCCAAGAAGTTTAGTGAAGACAAGTCCAGCAACTTTGCCGGTGGACGCCTCGGCTGGTTCCAGCGTAACGAAATGGAACCTGCCTATGTGGATCCGGTAGCGAACCTGAACGTGGGTGAAATTTCGGAACCCGTGCTGATTGACGGTGCGTACCACCTGTTCCGTCTCGACGATTCCCGCCAGACTCGCGACTTGAACCTCGAAGAAGATTACAGCAAGATTGAACAGATGGCGGCAACGCATCTTGAAAATCAGAAGCTCCAGGCGCTCGTGAAGAAATGGCGCGAGGAAGTCCACATCGAAATCCGCATGACGGAGTAATTTATTTTTCGTTAAAACAATAAGTCGCGGGCCTTATGATTCACTTTAACCACGTCACGAAATCTTACGAGGATAATTGGAAGGCTCTTTCCAATGTGACGTTGCGTATCCACAAGGGTGAATTCGTGTTCTTGACGGGGCATTCGGGCGCAGGTAAGTCGACGCTCCTGAAGCTGATCTATATGGATGAACGCCCCGACGAAGAACGTGGCGGCCAGGTGATGGTGAAGTTTACGGGTGACTGTCTTTATGACAGCAAGAATACGCCGGACAATAAGATTCAGGCGCTCCGCCGCAAGATGGGTATTATTTTCCAGGACTTTAAGCTGTTGCCGGATCGTAACGTTTTCGAAAATGTAGCCCTCGCTCTCCGCATCGTGGGCACTCCGAGTAAGCAGATTAATGCGGCGGTGTTCGATGCCTTGGCGCTCGTGGGCATTAGCCAGAAGCGCTTTGCGATGCCTTACACACTTTCGGGCGGTGAACAGCAACGTGTGGCGATTGCGCGTGCCATGGTGCACAACCCGTACCTGCTCTTGGCGGACGAACCGACGGGTAACTTGGACCCGAAAAACGCCGAAGAAGTCTTTAAAATTTTCAAGGAAATTAATGCCCGCGGAACGACCGTCGTGATGGCGACGCATAACCCGGACTTTTACCTGAACAGCCCCTTCCGCCGCCTGGTGCTTGATCACGGCGAACTCTTGAACAGAGATTTGATTTAATTCGAAATTCAGATGTTGAATTTCGGAGTTGAATTAGTTCTGAATTATGAACTCCGAATTCTAAATTATTTTGATTTTCCCGGGCTTTAAATCTTCCAATTTAAATTTATCGAACTGGATGCGCATGAGGCGCAGAACCTCGTAACCCAAGTGGGCGAGCATCCGGCGGATTTCGCGGTTCTTGCCTTCGGATAAAGTAATTTCGAGCCAACAGTTCTTTTCTCCGTCGCTGTGGAGTACGGCGCGCTCGGCGTGCATAAATTCTTCTTTTTCGCCGAATACGCGGGGCGGAACGTTGAAACCTTTTTCCATTTGTGAAAGTTCGGCGGCGGAGGGTTTGCCCTTGACTTGCACACGGTAGATTTTAAGATGACTTGCGTCGGTGAGAATGTTGTCCGCCCATTTCGTGTCGTTGGTAAAAAGCAGCAGGCCTTCGCTTGCTGCGTCGAGGCGCCCTACGGGCGCAATGTGCGGCATGGGTTTGCCGGGAAACATTTTGGCGTATTCTTCGCGGAACAGGTCCATCACGGTTTTGCGCCCCTTCTCGTCGCTTGCGGTGGTGACGATTCCGCGAGGCTTGTTCATGGCAAAGTAGACGAAATCGCTTGCGGTAATGGGCTTGCCGTTGACGAGAATTTCGTCGTTTTCGTAGGCGGGCGCTTCGGGATCGCGTACCGGCTTGCCCCGGAGAATCACATGGCCTTCGCGAACCAGCTTTTCCGCCTGGCTCCGGCTACAATACCCGCGCTTGGAAATCACGCGGGCGACGCCGTGGGCCTTGGCTTTGTTGTTGCGGTTATTGAACGCCATTCTCTGCTGCTGTCATTCCCGCGAAGGCGGGAATCTCCTTTCTACTAAAGTGGTAATTAGATTATACAGTTTCTCATTCAACGCATTGTTGAGCGCGTCTGCTGCGGCGGTATCCTCGAAACCCATGTCGCGGGCGCGTTCCCCGCAGATGTCGATTCCTAGAATTTTTCGGTTCTGGGCGAGCGTTTGGAGAGTCTCGGCGAGTTGCTCAAAGGTAAGTGAACCTTGGTCCCAGTTGGTGGCGGCCTCTTGTGTGTTGAGGGCGTCCTTGTCGATGGAAATATAAAGGCTTGATGGATCGTTCGCAAGCTTGCTATAGACGCGAGACGAAAGATTTTGAGGAAGTGCTTTCAGTTCGCTTTCGCGGATAATGGTGACGCGGCTCAAAATTTCGGCGGCGTTTGCTTGCGAAAGGTCTTCGCGGATTTCTTCAACCAAGTGGTCGGCGACTCCGATAACGGTGACATTCTGCACGAATTTATTGTTGTCGAGAACTTCTTTTATCCAGCCTCCGCAACTTAATATTCCTTCGAAGCGGGGCGGTTGCATATCGGGGTGATGGTCAAACACTACAAGGTCAAACGGCTCGCGGATTGAATCTGTCCAGAGCTTGCTCATGTAATGGTAATTGCCGTTGTCAAAAAAATGAATGCCCGGCGTACTTATTGAACTAGGTCCCTGAGCCTGTCGAAGGGCCGGTGTTTTGCTGAATTCAATTTGCTTTCGGAGAATTGCCTGCGCTTCGTCATCGCAGTAGCAGTCGGTACCGTTAATTCGGGTACAGTCAAACCAGCGGATTTCGCCGTCAGTTGAGGCTGCTTTTCGCAACCCCTGCATAAAGGGCTGCTCTGCGTAAACGCCAGTGAAATCCTGGACGGTAATTTTAATACTCTTCACATTCAAACAATTCAGGATGAAGTAAGCAGAATCTTGTCTTACAATATGCGATTTCATCTTCGGTGATGGACTCGATGGTTTCACATTCCGATAAGTTCGTCAATTTTGCAATTTGATTGTTGAGACGTTCTATTCTTATCGCTTCTTCGAGTTCTTTTTGAACTGAATCGGGGAGTGGTGCGCTCGCTTCTTCCGGGAGCGGCGGCTCGGGTTCCGGGTCGCCTTTCAGGCATCGTATATTTCTGCCATCATAGGACGAACTTCTTTCAACCCATGCGGAATCGTTCCTAATCTTCAAGTAGTAGTATTCATCGAAGGTGACTTTTTGTATGCCCGTATAAAAGTCTACTTGAGGCGGTTCAGTGTAGACGTCTTTAGTCCAGAAAGTGGTGTATTCACCAACATTATAGGCTCCTTTTGTCTCCTCTTGCGATCCTCCGGCTGCTTTTGCGCCGAAGCAGAAACTGTCGTCTCCGTTTCCGTCTTTGCCGTCTTTGTTTTTATTCCAAGTCGAGGTTGCTTTTAAGTGCTTGCCCGCATTTTCGATACCCCCGGCAGTTTCAATGAGCGTTCTCATTTCTTCTTTAGTGGGCAGATGCCATCCTTCTGGGCATGCTTCCAAGGAGGTTCCCCTATAGTAGAATCTGCCGAAGATGGATCCGTCCTTGTCGAGTGTGTCGTTTGTCCAGCTACTGCCCGTGGAATAATTCAGGTTCTCGGCCATCCAAATCTGGTCGCCAATTTTTACGGTCTTGTAAATTTGACCGTCGCGAGAATCCACTAGATCATCCGAGGCATTGGAACATTTTCCCGTAGATTTTGTCGTGCTCGAATTGGAAAGCGACGTTTTTGAATCCGAAGAAATAGAGGTGTTCGAGTTGGAACTCGTGACCGTTGTATCGGACGATTGCGGCATATCTGTTGAATTTGCCGAGGTGGAACTGTCATCGCAGGCCGCAAGCAAAAGGGCTCCGGCGATAATGGTAAAGAACATTTTTCTCATTTGTATAAACTCCTCTTTGAAAAGAAATATAGCAAAGTCTATGTAAATCAAAAAGGAATGATGCCGCTTGATAAAGAACTTGGCTTTCTATTATTTTCCGAAACGCTTGCAGAAGGAACAACTCTGGCAAAACGGGTGGCGCAATTCGTGTTTCTTGAATCCTTCGCGGAGGTTCGTTGCCGTAGGTGAGTCTAGAATTTCTGCAAGACTTTGCTCCTGAATTTGTCCAAGACTAATTTGTCCGCTATGGTCCAGGCAACAGGCGACAACGCGACCGTCGTGCAGAATAGCGATGTGAGTGTCAAGCGCGTGACAGGTTCCCGCGATTGAGCCTGGATTCCCTCCCTCGCGTCGCTCGGTCGAGGATGACGCGGCGGGCCATTCAAATCGGCTGTCTTGGTGTAGGTAGATTCTTCCGACGAGTGGAAAACTCTTGTGGCGGCTACAGAAATGTTCCAGGGAAATATGTGGCGCGGTTTGGGTGCCGTCAGAAGAGCTGTCTTTGGTTTCGGCGAAAGCTTCGTTGACCTTGGCGAGCATCGTCTCGTTCCAGGAACGGCTTGCCGCATCGCCTACGTTCCAGAGCCTTAAATTGATATACAGGTCGGGGCGCACCGCGTTTGCCATCTTGCAGAAATCAAGAACGTCTTGCAGGTGGGTAAGTGCTGTTTCCCGCGGAAGTTCTGCGTAGGCGTGCGTCGAAAAGTTCACCTGGCGCACGGCGGAGCATTCCAAGAGTCGCTGCGAAACCCGTGCTATCGTTGTTCCGTTTGTCGTCAGGTTTAGCTTGAGCGGAGTTGCTTCCAGTTTTTTCAGGAACAGCCCGAATCCAGGATGCAGTGTCGGTTCGCCGAGTACATGAAAGTAGACGTTCTCGGCAACGGTCGCTGCCTCGGCAATGCAACGCTCGAAAAGTTCAGAACTCATGAAATCTCGGGGACATTTTATCCCCGAACGATCTGCGTCCTTTGAATCCGCCTTGCCGCAAGGGCAAAAGCTGCAATTCAAGTTGCAAACGTTCGTGATTTCAATATAGACGGAGTTCATACGCCAACTATTTAAGCCTCAATTTTTTCTGCGCATAGATGCTTTGGCCGCCGTTGCAGGCGAAGGCGACTACGCATACGATGAAGAATGCGGGTAAAGTATCAAAACCGAAGATTTCTGCACCGATGAAAATGGGGGCAAACAGCGTATTGGTCGCGCCGCCAAAGACTGCCGCGTAACCGAGGGCTGCTGCAAGCGGCAGGGGAACGCCGACCATTGCGGCAACCCATGCACCGAATGTAGCTCCAATGGCAAACAGCGGCGTGACTTCTCCGCCCTTGAATCCGACGGCGATTGTTGCAATCGTAAGTGCAAATTTCAGAATCCAGTCGTAGGCGAAAACTGTTGCGGCGTTTCCCGCGGCATTTACATCTGCGGCCTGCGAGCCCGCAAAGCAAAGGTCAATCAGGTTCGTTCCGAGTCCTGCGTAGCGGCCCTGCCAGAATACCAACAGTAAGAGGCTGATTCCAATCCCGACGAAGGCGATGCGCTTGACTGGGTTCGGCAACTTGTTCGCCGCAAATTTTTTCGCGAGCGAAAGCAGCTTGGCAAAGCCGCCTCCAACGATTCCGAACAGTACGCCGAGCAGCGCAAGCTTCAACACAAAATGGATGTCGAATCCGTTTTCGTTCCAGAGCAAATTTGCAACATTGTAATCAGGGAAAAGCGTGTGCAAATCAACGGAAAATTTTTCGAGTCCGAGCATTTCGGAAACCTTGTAGGCCGTGAAAGCGGCGACCGCTGCGGGCAACAAAGCGGAAAGTTCCAGGTAACCGACTAACAATACTTCAAGGGCGAGCGCAATCGCCGCAAGGGGTGTCTGGAAAAGTCCCGCAAAACCGGCCGCCATTCCTGCAACCAGTAGAACCTTCCCAGCGTTCTCGACGTGGATCTTCTTGCTGATGTTGTGTCCGAGGGTCGCTCCAATCTGGATAGCGACGCCTTCGCGGCCGGCGCTACCGCCGAACAAGTGGGTGAGCCATGTGCTTACGGCGACCATCGGAATCATGCGCAGGGGAATTTCGCTTTCCTTCCCGTGAGCGACTCCGAAGACCATGTCCATGCCGCGTTCCGTACCTTTGCCGAACTTCTTGTATCCAATAACGATGGCGATGCCGATGAGCGCAAGTCCAGGAATCCAGTAGATAGGATGCGCGTCGCGCAAGGCAGAAACAGCTAGCAGTACCTGACCGAAGAAGGCTGTCAGCGCTCCGACTAGGGCTCCGAGGAATAGGGCGACGACAATCAGTACAGGCTGCGAAAGCCATTTCTGCACAAAGGCGTTTAAACGCGCCTTCATCTGTTCCTTCGCCATCTTCATCATCTGCTCCTTCATTTCAGGAGACATGCCGGCGAATTGTTCCTTGAACTGGTTGTATTTGCCAAAATCTCTAAAGTTCATAGCGGCCTCTTTATTGCGACCGCAAATTTAGAAAATACTTTGGCTTCTTTAATTAATTCGATTTGACGGTCGTCCAAGCTCCATCAAAGAGCATCGAGGCTTCGCCTGGATCGCGCAGGAATACCATGCGGTCAATTTCTTCTTTGGTCGGATTGACGACTCGGTTGTTCTTGAACTGCTCGTCAAGGAGTTTGTAGCTTGCTTTGTTCGGGCTTGCAAAGTAGACCGACTTGGCAAGATCAGCTCCAACCTGGGCACCAAGAATATAATTCATGAAAGCGTAGGCTCCATCTGGATTCTTGGCTTTGCTGCTGAGGGTCATTGCATCTACCCACATAAAGCTTCCTTCGACGGGAATGGCGTACTGTAACGTTGAATCTTCGTTGATGGCATCCATGGCTTCGCCGTTGAAGACGATGGCAGCCCAATCAATCTTGGCAAGAACTTTATCTTTAGAAATATCGGAGGGATCGAAACCGATAAAGTGGGGGTCCTTCTTCGCCTGAAGGATATGCTCGACGGCCTGGTCAATTTCTGCAATCTTCGTACTGTTTGCACTAAAGCCTTTGGCGATTAGCGCCATCGAAAGCATGGAACGAGCTTCTTCGAGTAGACTGAAATTTCCCTTTGTCTGCTTGGGGTCGAACAGCATGTTGTAGCTTACGCTGTCAGGCCTAATGCCGGGGTCGCGGTAAAGGATTCCCGTGGTTCCCCACAAGTAGGGAAGCGTATAGGTGTTGGAGGGATCGTAGGCAGGACTCTTGAATTGGTCGGCGACATTGACTCTGTTGGGAACCCTGTTCGTGTCGATGGCGGCAATGAGTCCTAGCCGCACCATTTGCTGGATGACGACGTCGGACGCGATAATGAGGTCGTATTTCTCGGTTCCCTTATCACGGAGCCTGTCAATCATTTCTTCCTGGGCTTCGTATAGGTCGAGCTGCAACTGGTAGCCCGTTTTCATCTGGAAGTCCGTAATCATTTCTTGGGGGAAATATTCGCTGTAGGTCAAGACGGAAATAACTTTGGGGTGCTGCAGACTTTTATCGCCGCAACCGCAAAAAAGAATTGTTGTCCAAAAACAAAATAAAACAATGAGTAGTGTAGAAATTCGCGTTTTCATGTCAAAGATCCTTAATGTAATAAGAATATAAGAAAACTTTGACGTTAAATCACACTATTTCTGTAAATTTTAGATAGGATATGTGCCCTTTTATAAAAAAAACACTGCCTTGTTGCAGACAGTGTAAAATTGAATTGAAACTTGATCCGTTAATCTAGCTGTGCAGGTATTCTATAATCGCGTCGTGGATTGTAGTGAATACTTCGCGCAGTTCTTCTTCGTCTTCTTCCAGGAGCGTCACGCGGAAGCCCTTGAGGTCCGTGCAGAAGCTCGTGCTCGGCACAACGCAGATGCCCTTTGCGCCCAGCAGGTAGTAAACGAAGCGGTAGTCGAGGTTCGTTGTCTTGCTACACCATTCTTCCACTTTCTTCTTGATGATCGGATTGTCAATCTTCAAGGTCTGGTGGCTGTTGAGCGTTCCTTCGCGGAAGATGATAGTGTTGTAGAATGCACCGTAGGTCGGGTTGAAATACAGTTCCGGAATGTCCGAAAGAATTTCATTGATGATGGCGCTGCGGCGGCCAATCTTTTCGTTCAAGGCCGTGCGGTGTTCCATAAAGCGCGGATCGCCGAGAACGCGCGGAATCGTCATCTGCGGGAGCGTGGTCGAGCAGACTTCCACCATCTTGGCGTTGTCGATCGCGCGGCAGAAAGCGTCGAACTGTTCATCCTTGTCGCGGTTGTAGTATTCGGCCCAGCCGCAACGAGCGCCCGGCCACGGGTATTCCTTGGAAATACCCTTGAGCGCAATGCCCGGAACATCACCGATGTATTCGGCGAGCGCGTAGGCGTGAGCTCCGTTGTATGTAATCTTGTTGTAGATTTCGTCGCAAATAATGAACAGACCGTAGCGCTTTGCGATGTCAACAATCTTCTGGAGAATGTCGAGCGGGTAAACCATGCCCGTCGGATTGTCCGGGTTCAAAATCAAGATGCCCGCGATGCTCGGGTTGTACTTGACCTTGTTCTCGAGTTCTTCGAGGTCCGGGTACCAGTGGTTTTCCGGCTGCAGGCGATAGGTAATCGGAGCCGTATGGGCGTGGGCGGCTTCGGCAGAGCTATGCGTAGAGTATGCCGGAGCCGGTCCGATAATGCGGGTGTTCATCGACAAGAGGCTGTAAATGGTGGCGATTGCGTCACCGAGGCCGTTAAAGAACACGATGTCGTCGACGTTGATCTGCGTGCCACCGAGCTTGTTGTTTTCCTTCACCAGAAATTCGCGCGTTTCGAGCATGCCCTTGGAGGGGCAGTAGCCGTAGCTGCGGTTGGTGCGGACGAGGTCAACAACGATATCCTTGATCCACTCGGGAACTTGGCATTTCTTTTCAATCGGGTCACCGATGTTTTCCCAGTGGATGGGGAGACCGAGTGCCTTGAGCTGGTTTGCCTTCTTCACGATCTCGCGGATTTCGTAAGAGAGTTCCTTGGCACCTTCGCTCAATAATCTTCTGCGCATTTTATGCTCCTATGGAGTTTTCGAAAATTCACTTGTTTTACAATGTAATTATAGAATAATAAAATTGTGAATTCCCGTTTAGTTTCTTGTTTTGGGGCTTTTTTTTCTATTTTGCGCTACATGACCCACGACATGCTTTACGATCCCATCCGCCAAAAGGATGTTCCCGCGACGCCCGAAGAACACGTGCGCCAGGCGACTATCAAATTCCTGATGGACGAGATCAAGGTTCCGCAGAACCTGATTGCTGTGGAGTTTGCGCTTTCGACGGTGGAACCTTCGACCGATGACCGCGTGGATATCCTGGTGCAGAGCTTCAAGGACAATGCGGATTTAAGGCACCCGTGGCTTTTGGTGGAATGCAAGGCTCCGGGCGAGTACACGTGGCAAGCGCTCCAGGTGCAGCTGAACAAGTATTTGCAGGTACTGACGCCTAAGTACGTGATGCTATCGCTTGGCGATGCGGTGCGCTACTTTGCGCTGGATGCTACCACCAAGCGTTTTAAGAAAATAGATAAGCTTCCCGCTTTTAGTGCTTAAATGTCGGTGCTGGATTCCGTCGCCGGAGGCTCCAGAATGACTTATTCTGTCATCCTGGAGGGTTGAAAACCCGAACGGGATCCATTTTATTTCACGATTGACTGTACGCAGCCGTCTTTGAACCTTGTGGTCAGCGTGTCGCCTGGCTTGAGCTGGTTCTTGTTGCGAACGAACTTGCCGTTGGCGTCAAGCGTAAGCGTGTAGCCTTTCGAAAGGGTTGTTTCGGGATCGGCGCTTTTCACGCGGAGTTCAATGAGGTTGAATTTTGATTTTTCAAGGTCCAGAATCTTGCGGGAACCCTGGTGCAGACCTTCGGTGTCGCGGGCGATGCGTTCGCGTTCGCCTCTAAAGATAAACTGCAGGTCCTTCTGCAGGTTGCCCTTGTACAGCGAAAGTTTCATCGCTTCTTTTTGAATCAGGGCGTTCACCTTTTGTTGCAGACGGTTTCCCTTGTTGGTCAGGTCGCGGTTGACCGTGACAAGTGTTTCTTTTGTCTGTAACGCAATGTTTTGCGCTAGCGAAAGCATCCTGTTCCAGCTGTCCGCAACGCGGTCAATCAGGCGTTTCGCGGTATCGGTTGGCGTAATGCAGGACTGGTAGGCGACTTCGTCCAACAGGCTGCGGTCAATTTCGTGCCCGATTCCGGTGAAAACGGGGAGCGGAAAGTTTGCGACGGCGCGGCACAAGGCTTCGCTATCGAAAAAGTTCAAATCGGTCTTGCTTCCGCCACCGCGGATAATGCAAACCACGTCCAGCTCCGAATCCTTGGCGAGTTCCTCGAGGGCCGCAAGTACGGTCGGCTCGGTGTCTGCGCCCTGCATCTTGGCGTAGGCGGTTTTCACCTTGAAGGCGAAAGGCGATTCCGCGAGCTTGGTGGTGAAATCCTTATAGGCTGCGGTCCCTTCGCCGGTAATAAGTCCCACGCGTATCGGAACATCGGCGAGAGTCAATGCCTTGTTCTTTTCGAGCAGGCCTTCAAGCGCGAGCCTCTTTAGGATGGCGCTTTTAGTAAGTGCAAGTTCGCCGAGCGTGTAAACGGGGTCGATGTCCAGAATCTGTGCCTGCAGCTTGCCGTAAGGAATGTAGAGGTCCGCCTTGATTAAAAAGCTGACCTTGAGCTGTTCCTTGAGCGTGAAGGGCTGCGGGTAATTCTCGACCTTGGCTCGAATGGCCGCGAATTTTGCCGAATAACAGTACAGGGGAACCGTCGCAAGCGGGTTCACGTTCCCTTCTTCAAAGTCCGCAATGCTCAGATAGACGACGCGAGCCTTCTCGTTAATCTGGGTAATTACGCCACGCACCCAAACGGCAGGGGTAGATTCCACCTTCTGCTTCAGGGCCCTCATGTATTGCGTGACGGTATAGGACTTGTTTTCGGTTTCCATACGCAGAATATACTATTTTTAGGGTATGTCTAAAGTAGTTTCTGCCATGGAAGTCCGCCAGAATTTCGGCTCGCTCTTGAATCAGGTTTCAATCAAGGACGAGGAAATTGTTATCGAGCGTGCGGGCAAGCCCTTGGCCCGCCTCGTGAGCGTAAATGCTCCTTCGGCGGGACTTTTAGACTTCCGTGATATCGGTAAGCTTCCGAACCAGATCTGGGAAGATTAATTCGCTTTTAATTCGCCTTGGCGATAATCGAAATTTTCAGCGTGTCTCGCTTGGCGGGGTCTGCGACGCTTTGGGCGATGAGAGTCGCCGTTTCACCGATGCCTGCATCTTGAGTAACCAGGTAATCCGAAGAAATTTCCTGTTCGCTGTCGCAGCTTTCCACCTTGTAGTTACTGCTGTTGTTCATGAAGGCTAATGATTCACAGGGCACGAACCAGGTAATGTCAGACCCGATGATTTTCCATCCGGTTTCCTTGACGGGTTCCATCATAAATTCAATGCTGCTGAAACGGATGGTGTCGCCTGCAGAAAGGGTCGTCTTGTTGTAGGTGTTGTCCGTTTCGCTGTTGTAGAATTCGAGGGTCTTGAGAAGGCCCGGTTGCTGAACCATGGTGTAGAGCTGCAGCACGTAGCGCAGACTGTCATAAACTTGGTCGAGCGGATCGGAATTCAGACGGAGATAGTGCAGGTAGTAGGGGCCTTCGGGCATGTCGCCCTTGACCACAAATGCGCCACCGTAGGTGCTACTGATGGTTCCCTGAACTTTCTGGTTCTTGTCCAAGATTTCGTAGGTGACCGGACTTGTGAATCCATCATCGCTGTAGTTCGCAATCCAGTGCTTCACGAGAACGGAGTCGCCTTTCTTGTAGTCGCCAATCCAGACGAATTGTTCCTGACGCAGGTTGTACTTGTAGATGGCCTTGTTAGGATCGTCCTTGGGACGTGTACGCAGATAGGCTTCGCCCGGATAAGGGATGGAATCCGGCTTCGAGAAGTATTCGCCCTGTTCCAGCTCGCGAGCCTTGGTCGTTGCCTCGAAGAAGGCGTAGGGACCGGTCAAGAAATTGGAGAACGATTCTGCAGAGACCTTGAGGTTCCAGCGGGTGGAATCCTTGGTGACGAGCATCGTGTCAATGTTGCTTGCAAACTTGCCGAGTAGGGAATCGTTGCTAGTTAATTTGTATTGTACAATGTTTTTGCCCGTTGTCTTCAGGTTAATGCTATAACCTTCGGTTGCCGAGAATTCAATGGAAATCTCTTCGGGGCTGTTGTCGATGTCGATAATGCCACGCAGGGTGTCACTCATCTTCATCGAGATGTTTTCTTCGTCGCCCGTGTATTTGTAGTAGGCGGTATCGACGGTTACCTTGAGACGCAGGCTGGATTCGTTGTTGAACGCTCCGCCGATTTCGAGATAATAGTGGTTGTCGCTAAAGATGACGAACTGGTTGGAATCCTTGAAGGTGCCGCTTGTGTCGGAACCGAGGCTTGCTGCAAGGTAATTCCCGTAGATGGAATCCTTGCCGGATTCATTCTTCGGAACGGCGGTTAATGCAGGCATGTAGTCGCCGAATTCATTCTTGATGCGGATGCGGTCTTCGTCGATGTCCGACGTGTAGGCGTAAACCTTGACGCGGCTACCCTTGGAGAATTCACCCAGGTACAGGGGAATGCTGTTGGTGGCGCTGTCGATATAGATTTCACTTTCGTCCATCTTGGAACTGTCGCCATCGAAAAGTTCAATGTAAACGCGGACGGTGTCGCCGAGTTTCAGGGTGTCCTTGTAGTCAATGTCGGCGCGGGTCGAGAGCGAACTGCTGGACCTAAAGGAAGCTACTGACGAACTGCTTTCGTCGCTGGCCGAAGAACTGGAATCATCTCCGCAAGCCGCAAAGAGGGCGAGGCTGGAAATGACGAAACCGAGTGGGAAAATGTGACTGATTTTCATGGTTCGCTCCTAGTTCAAGATGTAGAAAGATTGTTCGGCGGTAAAGGCTTCGCCAATGACTCGCAGCACGTATTTGCCGGTCGGGAATGCCATCGCCTTGAATTTAAAGTTGGTTTTCTTTTCGCCTGCCAAGTCGCGTGCCGCAACGGTCAGCATGCGCTTGCCGAATTCGTTCACGATTTCGATTTGCACGAACTGCGGGTAACCCACGGTCAGGTCGAAATTACATTCGAGACTGTAGATGTCGATGTTCACCTTCGAAAGCGTGTAGCCGCCGTCCATGGCCTCGCCACCGACGGAACGCGTGTTGTCGAAGTAGCCGACGTAAAGCGACGGGGCGAATTCCTTGCCTGCCGCGGCAGAAGGGAGGATGGTCTCTCCTTGGTCGACCGCCGTCAAAATCAGCGTGTACAGGTTAGAGGTATGCTTGCGCTTGAAGAATTCCGTGAGCGAGGGGGTGCGCAGGAATGCGCCCAGCGGGGCCTTCGGATTTAGCGTGATGATGCCCAGGAAGTCTGCGTACTTGGTGTCGACGCCACCACCCGAATTCTTGCGGATGTTGAATTGGCCGCCTGCCTGCGGAATGTTCGCCGGTGCGTTTTCCCAAGTAAGTTCGAAGTCCGCCCAGTCGACGCCGAGTTTCTGGTCGCCGAAGTTCATTTCCTTGGAGTTTTCCTTCAATCCGAAAATGTTGAGCTGAATCGGCTTCTTGACGGAGTCCTGGTTGAATTCCAGTTTCAGGGCCGCATCGAAGAGTGGGCCCGGAAGTGCGGAAAGGTCAAAGCGCAGGTAGAGCTTGCCTGCATTGCCGCCCGTAACGTTTGCAATATGGAATTCCGGGTCGGAGTTGTGCGGGCTGTAGTTGTCGAATTCCGAAATCCAGGTGGCGGCACCGCGTCCGCTGGGGAGACCGTCGCCCGTGTTGTCGAGCGTGGTGTAGCGTTTGTCGAATACGTAGACTTTGCCTGTGTCGGAACCGGTCTGGTAGCCGTCATCGCCAGTAAAGATGATGTTGTAGCGGCCGCTCGCGGTAAACGACACGTCCGTTTCGTAGGCCATACTGTCGGAGAAAACGACCTTGCCGGGGCCCAGTCCCTTTTTCCAGCGAACGGGGTCTTCGCAGAGTCCGTCGCCACGTCCGTCGTCTTCGATGCTACCCTTGATGCGGAGCAGGTCGGGTTGCACGATAAGCATTTCGTGTGGAATCTTTGCGATAGGCTTTTCGTTGGCGCCTTGCTTGGGGGCGTATCCGACGAAAAGCGGAAGGAGCGTGCCTCCGTTAGGCGTCTTTAACAGGTCCGTGCTGTAGAGCGACTTGATGGCGGATGCCTTTCTCGATTCTTCGACGATTTTCTGGTAGGCGTTTCCGCGGGTGAGGGTTTCGCGGAGACCCATAATCGAAAGTCCGGAATTGTCGTTGATGAACATGGGGCGGTCTTTCGCCTTGTCGCTTGCGACAATCTCGACACCGATGAGTTCGGCGTTCGCCTTGTTGAAGTTCTGGAGAATCGTGTTGCCCTTCTTGGCGGTGAGACCGAGAATCCAAATGTCTCCACCGTTATTCGTAATCTTGGGCCCCTTGGTGTCGCCCATCATGGTCACCTGACGGCCCCAGAGCTTCTGGTAGTTTAGCTGGATGGTCCCGATGGTCACGTCTTCCAGGAAGACATCGCCTCCACCGAGTTCGTCGGTCTCAAGGGCGCGTACCATCATGTTCTTGAGCAACAGGTTGCGCTTGGATTTCAGGATAATGCCGCTTCCGAATTCCGAGAAACGTTCAATCGTGAGTTCGCCGAAAGCTCCGCTTTCGATGATGAACTTGCCCTTGCCGTCAATGCGTCCTTCGATACCCAAAATCCTGCGGACACGGTTGCGGATGTAGATATCGCGGTTAATGGTCCAGCGGCCGCCGGGCGGGAAATAGATCGTTTCTGCACCGTCGTCAATCGCTTCTTGAATGGCCTTGGAATCGTCGGCACCCGTATTCGATTTTCCACCGTAGTCGCCTGCGATCGTAATCCAGTTGTCGGCTTTCTGCTCCGGGTAGTTCGGCGTTTCTGCAACGGCGAGTCTCATGGACTGTTTCGGGCTGTGGCAGAGCTGGTGAGTTTCTTGCGTAGCGAATTCGATGATCTCGCCTTGGATCATTTCTTCGTTATAGCCCTTTTTCTTGGATTGGATCATGGTCTTGTAGCGCGAGACCTTCATGGATCTTGCGAACAGGTGGCTCTCGTTGACGATAGCGGTGGTCGGCTTGACTTTCTTCTTGTCGTTGTCGAATTCGAGCTGGCCGTCGACCAGGCTCATGATGGCGGATTCACCGTGGTTGAATACGGCGGGAGTGTATCCCTTGAAACGCAACGAGCGCACGGACAGGTTCATATTTTCGTTTTCAAGTCCGTATTTGCGTTGCCCGCCCAGTGTCACGTGTTCCAGGGTTGCGACCCCGTTTTCACCCTTGGCATAGACGCCGACATTGAATCCGCGGACTTCTACGTTCTTCAAAAGCAGGGGACCGATTCCCTCGGTAAAGCCGAGGTCGATGCCGTAAACACCCGTGGAGTCACCGGAATAAACCTTCACGTTGTTGATGGTGCCCTGGTTAGACGCGTTAAACTGAATACCGATGGCGCCGGGGTTCGCCTTGCCGGTGCGCAGGGTGAGGTCGCGGATGGCGTTTCTGTATTTGGGAGAGGGGCCTTCGCCTGTAAAAATGAGTGCCTTGGGAAAATCGGGATTGTCGAAACCGTAGGTACTGTCGGCGAGCTGGATAATTGTTCCGCCCATGCTCTGTCCCTGCAAAATGGTCCTTCTGCTGGACGATTCCTCTTTTTTGGTGGTGGGCCAGACAAGACCGTCGGTAATCTTGTAAATGCCGTGCGGAAGGTAGATAATGTAGTCGCCGTCGGGATGGTCGTTCAGAGCTTTCTGAATGGCTTCGGTGTCATCGTTCTTGCCGTCACCCTTTGCAAAATAGGGATCTTTAGTGACATTGACAATCTTGGAGCCCATGGGAAATTCCACCTGGGCGAACGCCGAAATCGCAAAAAAGACAATAAAAAGAAACAGGGCTTTATTCATACAGACCTCTAATGTAAATATATATATAAAAAAGAGGGGTGGATATTAGGAAAACGAAGAATGAAGAATTAAAAATGAAAAATGAAGGCGAATACGCAGGTCTTGGGCTATGGATGTTGTAATGCCCCAATTAAAAAAGATTAATTATTGCTTGCATTTTTCGTACACGAACGGGTTGTGGTCCCCTTGCACCTTGAAAATGCGGCGGTCGCGCTCGCATTCTTTCTCGGTTACGGGGTACATCTTGTCCCAGGCTTCGAACAGTTTACGGTCCTGTTTGGACAAATTAACGCCGTAGGTCTTTTCCATGTAAAAGTAGGCGCGTGCAATGATTCCGCGGGCTTCTTCACGGGGCTGGGCCTTCTTGAGCTTGAAATCGACAATCGTCTTGCAATTACCGTACATAGGCTCCGGGTCGTTGGTCCACTGGCTATACATAAAGTTGTTGCGGTCGCCGTTCACCTCGCCAATGGCGGGGTAGAGGTTGTGTAGGTCGCCTTCCATCAGCTTAAAGGTCGTGTCGTTCGCGCTGCAGTTCTTGCGTCCGCCTTCGCGCCAGCAGGGGAGATGCTGTCCCATATTGTGGGCGGTTACCATGTGTTCCCATTCGATAGACTGGGCCCGCTTAAAGCTCTTGCGCTTCGGATTGTCGCGCGGTGCAAAATCGCAGGAGGAAAAATCGACGTGTTTTTTGTCTTGGTAGTGGCAGCCGCAGTAAAGGGTTTCTTGTAGGTCGCCATAGTAAATGCGACGCATCTGCTGCGAAGCCTGCTTGTAGTTGTAGTGGTGCGGAGCTTCTTCGGGATCGACGCGTGACCAGGCAATAGCGATAAAAACCGCCAAAAGCAGTAATGTACCAATTCTTTTCATATAAACCCTCTTTGCTAATTTAGTTAATTTCTACTTTTGTCGCATGCAATCTTTCGGTATGGATTATCTGAATTCTCGGCTTATGTTCGGTATGGTGCCGGGGCTTGAATCAACAAGAAAACTTTGCGAAATCCTCGGAAATCCGCAAGCCAAGTTCAAGACCATTCACATTGTCGGTACGAACGGCAAGGGCTCCACGAGTTATTATCTGTCGGGCATTCTGCAGGCTCACGGATTCAAGACCGGCCTTTTTACGAGCCCGCACCTGGTCAGTCTCCGTGAACGCATCCGCGTCAACGATGCGCCCATCAGCGATGAAGATTTGGATCGCCTGTTGCTCTGCGTGCGCGATGCTGCCGCAAAGGCTGAAGTTGAGCCGACTTTTTTTGAAGTGCTGACCTTGGTGTCGTTCCTCTACTACGCGGAACAGGGCGTAGATGTGGTCGCCATGGAAGCGGGAATGGGCGGCCGCCTCGACAGTACTGCGGTGGCCTGTGGCGATTTTGTCGTACTTACGAGTATTGGACTTGAACATACCGAGGTTTTGGGACCTACCGAAAGTGCCATTCTTAAGGAAAAGATGGCCGTTGTAGATGCTTCTGAACAGAGCGTCGTGGCGGGCTCGAAGAGCGAAATAATCCGGAAGACTTTTATTGTTGGGGGACTTTCTGAAAGCCTGCTTGCCGAAGCACGTCAGTTTGCCACCTCGCACAATGCCGACTGTATTGTCCCGGAAATCCGCGACGATATCGAACTCCCGAACTTGGGACATCATTATATCGAGAATGCAAGCCTTTCTTTGGCTGCTGCGGAACGCTTCATAAACGGGAGCGGCCGTTGCGCTTATAACGACTCGCTCGCCCTTTTGACTCTAAAAACTCGTTCGTGGGCAGGGCGCATGCAGAAATTGACGGATGCCTCGGGGTGTGTCCGCTATATTCTTGACGGGGCGCACAATTCCCATGCGGTCAAGCGCCTGGTAGAAACATTGGCGGAGTATTATCCCGGGGTCAAATTCCACTGCGTTTTCGGTGCGCTTAAGGACAAGGACGTGGGGGAAATGTTAAAGCTCATGGCCCCGCACGTGAGCCATTGGCATATCACCAAGACTCCGTATCCGCGATTCCGGGAACTGGATGATTTGCGTGGTTTGCTGACAGGCCTTGGATTGAAAGTGGCTAGCGAAGGCGAACTCAGCCGCGAATTTTTAGATCGAGTCGCAGAGACTGCATCTGCCGAAAATAAAGATGTCCCCGTGCTGGTGACGGGGAGCCTCTATATGATAGGCGAAACGGTACAGGCCTTGAAAAATGATTTTGACGGTTTGGCCTTTTTCCGCGGGCTGAATCCGACTACTAACGAACACCGCTAATGGATGTAGCTAACCGTTCGTCAGCCTAACAGCTGACGACGAGTGCGACGAGGCCGGCAAACATCGCGACCTTCACGAGTTTTTGGGCGCGTCGGTAGTTTCTCTTGTGCGCAAATACGAGTATGGCTGCAAGAATCGGGGTAAAGGCTGCTCCCGTGATATAAAGGAACAGCATAGGGTAGTACCCCTGAACGACGGGGAGCGGGAGGATTGCCCAGCAGAAAATGGTGATAAAGGCGGCGAGGCGTCTTGCCGTTTTTGTTCCTGCAATCAGCGGGAA
>LVAE01000101.1 GCA_001603905.1 Fibrobacterales bacterium Fibro_02 | reverse complement strand
GGAACATCCTATTTTTTTACCCCCTTAGAGGAATTTGCGAAAGAAAATATACGTTACCGAAAATCGCCCTGAAATAAAACGGACGCACTTAGAGCAACTTCAAAAGCATCGGCACGCACCGGTGCTTTTACTTTGCCTTTTTCACCCTTTCAGACGTTATTTAAAATGCACAAAACACCGCCAAGGGAGACCCTAGCGGCTTTTTGAGCAAATTCGTTATCTAAAATTAGATGCCGAGTTCCTGAGCAACAGCCTGAATGCCAAGCTTGTTGATCGTGCGGAGACCAGCGGCGCTCACGCGGAGCGTGACCCAACGGTCTTCTTCAGGAATGTAGAAGCGCTTCTTCTGGAGGTTCGGCAGCTGCTTCATCAACTTCTTGCGGTTAGAGTGGGAAACCATGTTGCCCACGAGGCCGGCCTTGCCGGTAACTTCACAAATGCGGCTCATAATAAACTCCGTTGTTTTATAACGGACGCAATTTTAGAAAAAAANNCTCCGTTGTTTTATAACGGACGCAATTTTAGAAAAAAAACGGCGTTCCGTCAAGGTTAAATTATCAATCTTGCAATGCCTTTGGCAAATTAAACTTGGTCGATTCCACTAATTTTACAAAATTTTCGATTTCTACAGGGGCAAATTTCGACTTGATCCAGTCGACCACCCCCTGGACCAGCACTTCAGGAGCACTGGCACCGCTCGAAATACCCACCGAATCGATATTTTCGAACCATTCCGGCTGCAGGTCGTCAACCGAGGCAATCAAATGACTCTGGATGCCCTGTTCGAGCCCAAGTTCCATCAAGCGGCTAGAATTAGAGGAATTCTTGGCGCCGACCACCAGGAGCATATCCACCTTGGAGCAGAGATCGAGGACTGCAGCCTGGCGGTTACCCGTCGCATAGCAGAGATCCCCCGCATCGGGCCCGATAATTCCAGGGAAACGTTCCTTGAGGGCTTCGATAATCTTGCGGGTCTCGGCCACAGAAAGCGTCGTCTGCGTAATATAGGCGAGTTCCTTTCCTTCGGGGACCTGCACCGTCCGAGCGTCCTCTTCGTTCTTGATCAGCGTAATCGCACCCGGCGGAAGCTGTCCCAAGGTACCAATCACCTCGGCATGGCCCGCATGTCCGATCAAGATGATATGGCGGCCAGCGGCATAATGGCGCTTGGCACTGAAATGCACCTTGAGCACCAGCGGGCAGCTTGCATCCAGCACCTGCAGTCCACGTTTTTCGGCATCGGCATAAATTTCTTCGGCGACTCCATGGGCAGAAAAGATCACCACGGAACCGGCAGGGACCTCGTCCAGTTCATCGACAAAGACGACGCCTTTCGACTTGAGCGTATCAACCACAAACTTGTTGTGCACAATCTCGTGTCGCACGTAAATAGGGGTACCGAATTTTTCAATGGCGCGTTCCACCACATGAATGGCACGGTCTACACCGGCGCAAAATCCTCTGGGGGTCGCAAGAATCACTTTTTTCATTTAAGGCCCTTTATAAAATTCAGCAACAAAAAATAGGAATCTAAAACCCTCTTCTTTTCCTGCGCAAGGTTCAAGCGCACCGTATCAACCGACGGAAAGCGGCGGCGCAAGAAATCAGCCGGCGAATGGATCTGCGCCAGCACATGCGCCGAGACCAGTTTTGCCACGACATCTTCATGTCCCCTGGCATAGGGCCCCACGCAAGTCGCCACGCCCATCCGCAAAGGCTCCCAAAAATCGTGAACCCCGAGCGTCCGGGCAAACGAGCCTCCAACGACGGCACTCCTACTTTTCAACAGGATTTCTCGGGAAAGCCCAAAACGCGACACCAGCGAAACGCACCCTTTCCGCACGACAGGATAGTCCACCACAGGCAGTCCAGCATCCTGCAACAGCCTGCGGAACAGATTCAATTCGGCAAGTCGGCGGGGCATCAGCACAGGAGCCTCCCCCTTGTCAACGGAATCCTTCACCATCCGCACAAGCGCCTCGGATTCTTCCTGATGGAACGAGAGGAAAACCACATCGACAATCGGGGTTTCAGGAGCACTAACAAGTCCCCCATCGCGGGCCCAGTTCAAAAGCTTCCAGTCGCCACCCATAGTGCAGGGAACGGAGCCCTTGCTCGCATAGGAAAAACGCCCCAGGTCGGCAGCAGTCTGCAGGCAGGCTATTCCCATTCCCGAAAAGTCAAGGAACGGCAACGACCGACGATAGCGCCCCGATACAAGCGCAATGTTTTTTTTCGCCGAAATTCTTGAAAGGGTCGAAAGGTAACCCGGCCATAGTTCATTTTCTGCAAGAACCAGCCCCAGGGGTTGCACCGACTTCACGAAAGAATCCAACACAGATGGAATATCCGCCGGAGCAATCGACACATCTGCAATACCAGCACAGGCGTCGTTCAAATAAGAGACGACTTCCGCTTTCTGGGATGTAATTAAAATCTTCGGACAGTCGGCCCAGTCCTCACGAAGGGCGCAGGCCAAATTCTGCAACATGCGGCACTCGCCCAGGCTCGCACCGTGCAACCACAGATACGGTCCGGCGGGCCACGGCCCCGACAGGCGTTCTTCTATTCGATATTCTTGGTCAAGACCTGGCAACAGGCAAGCGGCACGAGCCACCGAACTGGCGGCTACGTTCCAGACCGCTCTGCCCAAGCGCACGCCTATGCCCATATCAAGAAATCAACCTTCCTGAACAGGACAAGACCCACCATCAGCGCAAGGCTAACCCATGTAGCCATATCGGCAAGAATCGCTTCCTTGCCGCTGCGTCTCGGTCCAGGGACGTGAATCTCGCGCGGGATAAAGGCGGGGGTATGCATAGCCCAGAGTTTCCACTCATCGCCATAGCGCATTTCAAGATAACGGTCATCCAGCTTGGCAAGCCTGAACCCGACCGCAAACAAAATCGCCACGAACGGAATGACAAACGGACTTAATCCAAAATGAAGAACAATCAGGGACACGCCAATCGCCATATTGGACACATAGAGCGGATGACGCATACGGCCATAGGCGCCCCAGGTGACAAGCACGGGAGCATCCTGCGAACTGCCACGGGTATGTTCCCCAATGCAGCAACGAGCCTTGATTCGCAGATATACAGAAATGATAAAGATGTTGACAAAGATCAGGAACGGGACAATGTCGAGATCTCCCGCCGGGCACACCAGGGCAATCACGGCAAGGATACCGAGAATGACTCCCCGATAACGATAGAGGAACGGACGCGGAGGACGATTGTCCACTTCGGGAAGTTCAACCGGTTGGGCCTCGGCTTGAGGTGCAGAATTTTGCGGGGCAGCCTGCTCCGGCGACGAATTTTCCACCTTGACAGATTCTACTTGATTCACAGGTTCTTTCGGTTGATTATTCAACTGTTCTTCCATAAAAGCCTCCGCTAAAAACACCCTGCTTTTAAAAACACTCTGTTTTAAATATACATTCAACTTCAGCAGAAAGCACATCGTGACTAACAATTATTGTCCATTTCCCCATTTTTTTCGCCGCATCCAGGTAGGCAACGAGCAACGGCTCCCTGTCACCCAACGACACAGAGGCAAAAGGCTCGTCCAGCAGCACCGTCAAAGCTTCCGAGGCAAGCGCCCACAACAATGCCACCCGCGCCCGTTCTCCCCCAGACAGTCCCTGCTTTTCAAGCAAAGGCGCCAGGCCCGCCGTCATCATAAACTTTTCAAGAGTGGCCATTTTTTCCGGTTCATTGGCCTTTACCCGGTCTATCAGCTGCAAAAGCATCCACCGAGGCGGAAGTTCCAGGTCCTGCGCCACGAAAAACACATCGCGTGGAGCAGAAACCTCGGCCGAGTTCCAGCGTTCAAGCCCCGCTAGTAAGCGCAAGAAAGTAGACTTGCCGACACCGTTCCTGCCACGGACAAGCACAGGTCTTTCTCGGGACCAGCGAATATCAAGGCCGCCAAACACATCTTGATCTGCCCCCTCGTAACGGAAACGCCCGTCACGGACAACGACGCCCTCTCCCGCAGGCCCTTCAGAAATCGACGCACGTGCATGAGATGCGCCATCTACAGAAGGGGCATCAACGACTCCGAGCGATTCAAACGTTTCGAGGACATTCAGCGCACTCATTGCCGCGCGGAACTGCGGCATGACGCGGGCGCACTCCTTGACCGGCTTGTAGCAGAGCAAAACCGCAGACGCAAAAAGCACGAGCCCCGACGCATCCATGTAGCCGCGTCCCATCAGGAGCGCACAAAAGGCGAGAACGAACACCATCGCAACGACCGAGACGGTTTCTGCCCAAAGCGAAAGCTGCGATTTCTTGATTGCCGCCGAAGCACCTTCATCACGCAAGCGACGGACACTCTTCAACAAACCATCTGAAATACCGCTCCGCTCATCGCGACCGCTCCACTGCCTAAACAGCCGTCGGGCAAGCGTCAGATCGCCCCGAAAATCGGAACGCAGGCGCATCAGGGATTCCTCGGCAGGACCGAGCCTATGCAACTTCCGCTGCAGCAACGCCACAAACGGCACGATGACTACGAAAAGGAACAGGGTCAGAGGCCACGAAATGTAGAACAGCACCGGCAAAAATACCACCAGCTGGAGAATCGCCTGCACCGCCTGGAAGAAGACTCCGCCATTATTCTGCAATACGACGGTCGCCTCGTAAGCCGATTCAACCTCGCGCTCCCCCTTTGGCGAATGGAAGACGTTCGGCGGCAGGTTCCGCAGACGATGCAAGAAGAACGCCTGCACCCGCGAAGACACCCCGTAAAGCCAGTTTTCAGAAATTTTCGACTTACCGAAAAGGAAAAAAAGTCGCAGCAGCGCAAGCACGATCATCCCGGCGAGCCATGCCAGCAACGGAACATCCGTTTTACCCCCGATTATCTCGATGAACGAGCGCACACCCCACAGCACCCCCGCATCGGCGGCACTTGCAAGAAGTGCTACCGGTAAAAAGCGGGCAACGCCACCCTTAAGGGACTTTTTTAGCCAAATTTTCAAAGTCACGAAGAAAAATTAACTTTTTTCATCTACCACCCTTGACGGATTTTAAATATTAACCTATATTTGGCCCTACTAAACGCCCCTATCGTCTAGTGGCCCAGGACTCGGGATTTTCATTCCCGCAACAGCGGTTCGAAACCGCTTGGGGGTATAAAGAACTCATCTAAAGATGAGTTCTTTTTTTACCCACAAGCCAACCGCATCAAAGGGTATAAAAGATGCTTCGTTAGAAGCATCTTTTTTTATACTCCCAAGCCAACCGCATCAAAGGTTGGGTGTCCCTCGGCATCGAAAAACGGTGTTGTCGGGTTGAAAAACGTCTGCATACACCAAAAGGTTACCGAAAAGTGTTGCACTTTCGGGAATTTTTGTGTATATTTATTG
>LVAE01000001.1 GCA_001603905.1 Fibrobacterales bacterium Fibro_02 | reverse complement strand
ATCCCCGATGCGCGTGGCACCGGGGATTTGTACTCAGGAGGTAAATATGAAGGCTGTGGGTTTAGCAGTATTTGGCGAGGATTTCGAGTTCGGTTTCGCACATAGCGAGGTTCCTTTTGGTTAGGGTGTGGTGGGTTATTTGTTGCTGTTGATGTATTCGACGATGTTGTAGATGGTGGTGATGCCGCTGATGATGAGTGGTAGTGGGAGCATAGTGGCCTCCTTTGGTTAAGGGTTAGATGTCGCGGATTTTTTGGATGATGGAGTAGCCGATGATGCCGGTGGCGATGGGGAGTATTGGGAAGAACATGGTAAGTCTCCTTTGTTGAGGTTTTGTTTTGCCCGGGAGTTTCCCGGACATACAGCTATGAGCAAAACCCGTGCCAAAAGGAAAATGCGTTTTTTAAGCAAAAATTGCAGGGTGGAAAAACTGGACTGAAAATGTTGATTAATGCGTATACAAAAATGTATACGGAAATACATTTTCGTATGCGATACAAAATACAAAAGGCCCCGCCGAGGCGGAGCCTAAAATTTCTCAGCAAAAACGCAGACGGCTGTTGGGTGGATTGCCACGCTCGCTTCGCTTACTCGCAATGACGTTTCAAGGTCTTACTGCGACAACAGGCGAGCGAAGGGATCGTGCTCGCATGGGCATTGCTGAGCCGTAGGGCAGCTACACCGAAGGTGTAGAATCCACAGTATATCGTGGCGAATGGTCTTACTGCGCACGAAGGCGAGAGTCGCGGGCAAGCAAGCTTGCACATGACCGAGCCGAGAAGCAGGCAGCCGCAGGCTGCAATCCACTGTGTATCGTGGAATGCTTTCGGAGCTAAGAATCCTGATGCTCCATCGATGTTTAAGTGGTCTTAATCCACTGTATATCGTGGAATGCTTTCGGAGGGGTATTGAAGCTGCAAACCAGAAGAAGACCCTTAAGTCTTAATCCACTGTGTGTCGTGGAGTGCTTTCGGAGTAAAAAGCTCGAAGATAAAATTGACGTTCAAGAGTCTTAATCCACTGTGTATCGTGGAGTGCTTTCGGAGCCGTCATTCGTCTTGAAGAAGCATTTGAGTTCTGGTCTTAATCCACTGTGTATCGTGGAGTGCTTTCGGAGCCGTCATTCGTCTTGAAGAAGCATTTGAGTTCTGGTCTTAATCCACTGTGTATCGTGGAGCGCTTTCGGAGTAAAGAGTGTGTTTACTAAGTTCCGTCGTGTAGACGTCTTAATCCACTGTGTATCGTGGAGTGCTTTCGGAGCTAAAAATTGACGCCCAATAAACCAACATAGACGTCTTAATCCACTGTGTATCGTGGAGTGCTTTCGGAGCTGAAGAAGCTGCAAAAGCTGAGGAAAGAGCTAAGTCTTAATCCACTGTGTATCGTGGAGTGCTTTCGGAGGGTGGCGTCGCCGGGGCCTTATAAATCAAGGGTTCCAGAGGGTGTTTTTCTGCCAGACTTTTTGAGCACTACCTCCAAATCGACTTTTTTCGGAGGATTTTCGTATAACTCGTTGATATTCAACGAAGTAGCCTGATTGCATTTTTGCCGGTGCTTAGAATATACTGCTCAAACTCGCGGGTCTGGGCCTCAATACCCTAAATATACATCATTTTTCGCGAAAAATCGCATAACCCCGTCCAAAACAACGAAAAAATCCCCGATGCGCGTTGCACCGGGGATTTGCGTTCAGGAGGTATATATGAAGGTTGTGGGGCTAGCTAGATGGCGGTTAGTCGATGACGGCGGTGTCGGAGTATTCGGGGATGATGGACATGGCGGGCCTCCTTTGGGTTAGGGGATGGAGGGTTATTTGTTGCTGTTGATGTATTCGACGATGTTGTAGATGGTGGTGACGCCGCTGATGATGAGTGGTAGTGGGAGCATAGTGATTCTCCTTTGGTTAAGGGTTAGATGTCGCGGATTTTTTGGATGATGGAGTAGCCGATGATGCCGGTTGCGATGGGGAGTATTGGGAAGAGCATGGTAAGTCTCCTTTGTTGAGGTTTTGTTGTTTTGTCCGGGAGTTTCCTGGACATACAGCTATGAGCAAAACCCGTGCCAAAGGGAAAATGCTGCTTTTTAAGCAAAAATCACAGGGTGGAAAAACAGGGCCGAAAGCGTTGATAAATGCGTATACAAAAATGTATACAGAAATACATTTTTATATGCCGTACAAAACACAAAAGGCCCCGCCGAGACGGAGCCTGAAAAATCTTCAGCAAAAACGCAGACGGCTGTTGGGTGGATTGCCACGCTCGCGTAGCTCGCTCGCAATGACGTTCTTTAGTCTTACTGCCCCGCAAGGCGAACGCAGCGACCATGCTTGCACGGGCATTGCTGAGCCGAAGGGCCGCTACACCGCAGGTGTAGAATCCACTGTATATCGTGGAATGCTTTCGGAGTTACGGTTACCAAAATCTTGACAAGATTATTGAGTCTTAATCCACTGTGTATCGTGGAGTGCTTTCGGAGCAAAAGTGTCTTATCTTAATGGTAGCAGTACTACCGTCTTAATCCACTGTGTATCGTGGAGTGCTTTCGGAGTGACTTTGATCCTTCCTTCAGGTGAAGATGAAAACGTCTTAATCCACTGTGTATCGTGGAGTGCTTTCGGAGCAAGAAGACCGCACTTCCGCCTAAGGCTAATAGGTCTTAATCCACTGTGTATCGTGGAGTGCTTTCGGAGAGGTGGTCGGTACCGAGAAAACGATGGTATATCTGGGTCTTAATCCACTGTGTATCGTGGAGTGCTTTCGGAGGGTGGCGTCGCCGGGGCCTTATAAATCAAGGGTTCCAGAGGGTGTTTTTCTGCCAGACTTTTTGAGCACTACCTTCGAATCGACTTTTTTCGAAGGATTTTTCTCTAAATCGTTGATATTCAACGAAGTAGCCTGATTGCATTTTGCCGGTGCTTAAAATATACTGCTCAAACTCGCGGGTCTGGGCCCCAATACCCTAAATATACATCATTTTTCGCGAAAAATCGCAAAAAATCAGCTGTAAACGACATTTCTATACGGTAATCGCGTATCGCCCGCCGCCGAAGGTGGTGTTCTTGCCGACTCCGACCATTTCGCCTATCGAAAGGAGCGCTCTCGCTGTTTCGGAAATATTCTTTAGGGTCACCGTGCCGGTGAATCCGGAGTAGTCGATGCGCTTGTTCTGGCGAGAACTCAGTCGAGACCTTGTTGTCTTTGCGGTTGCCGCCTGGGATTCCATGGCGAGCAAATCCTGCAAGAGCTCGTCGAGGTTCCAGTCTGCGCCGTCTATACTGCCGTAGGCCTTGCAAAGCAGCTCTATTCTTTGCAGAAGGTTCCACGAGAACATTTCGAGGTTCCAGTCTGTAGACTCCTTGCGGTAGTGTCTAAAGGTTGTCGGCGTGAAAAAAACGAGCTTGAGCGAATCGCTATTGGAGACTTGAACATCTGCAATGTCTGTAACTGTTGGCGGCCGCATCCCGTCGATGTAGAAACGTGTCGCGTCATGTCCGATACCTTCTTCGCCAAGAGTGGTCAGGCTTTTTTCGAGTGTATCGGAAAGTGTGCTCGACTGTCCAAAGAAGGTGACTTCGAGTCCGGCCTTGTCGTGTTCCTGTGGCAAGGCGAAAAATCGCAGGTTTATGGAACGGGGTTGTGGCCCTTCGGGCGGTGCGGGTGTGCCCGGCAAGGGGCCAAGGAGTGCGCTGTAAAGGTGCGTGCAGTTTTCACGGTGGGCGGGGTTTGCAAAATCCTTGGTGATTTCGTCGTACAGGTAATAACCAAGTGCTCCGCGTATGCCTGCTTCCGGGAACCTGAAAAAACGCTTGTAGTTTTCGACGACGAGCCTGTAATAGATACGTGTAATTTGGAGGTGCGGAATGGCGAACATAGGTCTCTGTTTTGGGTGGTGAAAAGATAAACAATTTTGACGATGTCCTTATGATGTTGCGTTTAAGTGCTCTCGCTAAACCGGAACTTTTGCGGCCCCTCTAAAGTTCCGAAAAAATTGCCCGAATAATAATTCGCGTCTAAAGCACTCCTTTTTACCTAGATTTGCCTTATAGCAAAAGGTAAATCACTAAAAAAGGAATGCTTATGTCCATTATGGTTATGGCCAAGAAAACCACCCAGCCCCAGGCCGAGGGTGAAAAGACTGCAAAGAGAACCGCCGCCGAAATGGGAACATTAGTCGACACGCGCGACGGTACCGAATACAAGACCTGCAAAATCGGCAACCAGGTCTGGCTGGCCGAGAACCTGAAATTTGAGCTGGATTCCGACGATTGCGTCGTCTACGATGAGGATTACCAGTATTTTGACAAATACGGTTATCTGTATAGCGAAAAAGGCTTGAAAGAAGCGATTCCCGAGGGTTGGCACTTGCCGACCAAAAAGGAATGGGAGACGATGATCCGCTTTGCAAAGAAGGATTCCCGTTGCAAGGACGTTCTGAGCGTCATCGCCTCGGAAGAATGGATCGATTCGAGTTCCGACAAGTACGGCTTTTCGATGGTACCTGGCGGAAGGCGCGATGACAACGATGATTTTGAACTGATTGATTTTTCGGCTCATTTTTGGTGCGTCGAAAAAACGGTTGACCCGATAAGCCATGCGATTGGTCGCGAAAAATTCTATACGTGTGTGCGTTTCGAAGATGGCTGTGATGAAATCGATGACGAGGATTATCCGGCTTATGCGTCTGTCCGTCTGATCAAGGATGCGGAATAACGAAATCCATTTAACATTTTGTAGTATACAAAATGTTAAATACCCTTATACACTCCCGCAGCCTTCTCGAACTGCTCCTTGAACCAGAGGCGCAGTTCACGCGGGGCGAGGACATCGGCGTCGCTCAGGAACTGCGGGAAGTATACCATCGCGAGTTTCTCGGAGCATTCGAAGGTGTAGGTGCCGGCGCCGTTTACTTCTGCGGTTGCGGCAGCTTGCGCTGATCCGCTTTCGCCAAAGGCAATCACTTTCGGGCGGTTGGTGGTGAGCTTGTTGTAGCGCTTGGCGCCTTCTTCGGTGAGTTTCACTTTGACTTGTTGCCCGTAACAGAGGAACGGGTCGAAGTGCTCACGGAACACTTCCGCCTGGTGCGAGAGTTCAAAGTTTTCGCAGTGGAACGCCTTGCTTGCGGTGTCGGGGGCGACTCCCCGGATGTGGCAGAGCCGCAGTGAATGGAATCGCGCACCGGCAGCGGCACACTCTACTTTGTCGTCGCACACTACCACGTACGCCCGCACTTGCGACGGCGAAAACGCCAAGAAGCACGGCGAAACGCACTTTCGCTCCCCGCGGTAGGTGAGCGAAACGTTGGTGCGGGACTCCGCGGCGGCGGTCAGCTTGTCCAGTTCGTCGCGGAATATAAAACATTCGCGCTTGCCGCGGGGCATGTTCACGTAGCATTCGAAGTAGTAGCGGCAGAGGGTCGCGATTTTGGTGCCCGCGTTCTTGGTAAATGAATTCGCGAAGTTCGCAAAGCTTTCGCCTGCCTGGTTCAGCGAGAACTGTAACGGCGGCACATTTTTGTACAAAGTATCGTCGGCGCCGATTCTAGTCGGGTCGGGCGGCGCAAATTCCGCATAGCGGGCGAGTATCCTGTTGCACAGGTCGCTCAGGCTCTTGAGTCCGTAATCTTCGGCATCAAGTTCCATTTGCGAACGCAGCAGGTGCGACACGGCTACTTTTATTTTCTGCGATACGTTGATCATGCCATAAAGATACATTTCAAAACGCCAAAGAGGAACCCCTGCACCTCAAAAACGAAAGTTCCAGAAAACGGGCCGTTTATCTTGTAATACTGCGAAATTTTGCTGTTTTCGCTAGTCCACGAATCCATAAAAGTTCCTGCCTGTAGAACAAAAAAATAATGCCTGTTTGAGCAATCGCCATCCGAGGCTAAATTAGTAGGGAATCCCGCCTTGCTTCGACAACGCTCAGCACAGGTTGCGGGAATGACAAGGAGGCCGTTATGGCTAAGAAAGAAGAAATCGAAATTGAAACCGAAGAATCGTCAAGCATCCTCGACGACATCTACGACATCGCCCACGACATTTTCCCGGAGGCGACCGAAAGGTTCCACAGGAAGGTGGGCGACCTGCTGGAAGGTGCTGCAAACTACATCGAAAACATCACGCCCTCATGGGAAGCGGGTTGCGACCGCATCTTCAACAAGGTAATGAACTTTTTGGATGGTGCCGAGGAAAAGAGCCTGAAGGCAATCGACAAGGTGCAGCACAGTCCCATCGGGGCCGCGATCGACCAGATCTACGAACGCAATCATCGCGACTAAGCGCTGCGTTTCATGCTGCTGGTTTCCCTGAACTTGTTTCAGGGCCAGCGTCGGCATGTTACTTCTGGTTCTTTTCCCGCTTGATTTGCTTTAATTGCGCGAGGCGGTCGCCGAGTTGCTTTTCCTTGCCGTAGGGTTTGGGCTGGTAAATCTCGGTGCCTTCGAGCTGCTTGGGCAGGTGTTCTTGAGCGGAGTAGGCGCCGGGGCTATCGTGGTCGTACTGGTAGTCGATTCCGTAGCCCAGCTTTTCGCCGACCTTCGTGACCGAATTGCGGAAGGCGCGAGGTACAGGGAGAGTGCCTGTCTGCTTCACGATTTGGTCGGCTTTCATTCCCGCCAGTTCCACGCTGTTGCTCTTGGGTGCAAGCGAAAGGTAAATGGCGAGTTCGTCGAGCGCGATGAGTCCTTCGGGGATTCCCATGAAGTCGTAGGCTTCGCGGGCGCTTGTGGCAAGCAAAAGTGCGTTCGGGTCGGCAAGGCCGATGTCTTCCATGCTCATGCGCATGAGTCTGCGCAGAATGAATCGCGGGTCTTCGCCGCCTTGCAGCATGCGGTGCAGCCAGTAGAGGGCCGCATCAGGGTCCGAGCCGCGAACGGACTTATGCAAAGCAGAAATTAAATTGTAATGTTCTTCGCCGCCCTTGTCGTAACGCAGGGGCTTCTTGTACTGGAATTCTTCGAGGAGCTTTTCGTCGATGACTTTCTTGTCGCCGAGGTTCTTGCCGATCCATTCAATCTGATTCAGCAGGAATCTTGCGTCGCCGTCGGACTGTGCAATTAACTTGTCTACAACAGCTTCTTCGACTTCCACGTCTTTCAGCTGCAAACCGCGAGGGTGGTCGCGGAGCGCGCTAAAAATCAGCGTGCGCAAATCTTCTTTGCTTAAGGGAGCAAACAGAATCAGCTGGCAGCGGCTAAGTAGCGCGCTGTTGACCTCGAACCCCGGGTTCTCGGTGGTGGCGCCTATGAGTGTCACCGTGCCGTCCTCGACGGCACCCAACAGCGCATCCTGCTGCCCCTTGTTAAAGCGGTGGATTTCGTCGATAAAGAGGATTGTGTCCTTGAACATCGCCTTCATCTTGCGGGCATCCGCTAGGACTTCCTTGACTTCTTTCACGCCGCTGGCCACAGCCGAAAGTGCCACGAACGCCTTCTTGGTGTGCTGGCGGATCACGTGGGCGAGGCTCGTCTTTCCGCAGCCCGGCGGGCCCCAGAAAATCATGCTCGGCACGTTGTCGTTTTCGAGACTCTTGCGCAACAGGCTTTGCTCGCCCAGAATCTTGTTCTGGCCTAAAAACTCATCGAGGTTCCTGGGGCGTAATCTTTCGGCGAGCGGCTGGTCCATAATTCAAATATACTAAAATGTGTGAAATCCTTCGCAGGGGAGGCCTGGCCTAATCCTGCACTGCACAAATATACACTAAAATTAGGGAGTTTGTCAAGTCTATCAAAAAAAGCACCGGAAATATCCGGCGCCTTTTTCATTTGAAAATTTGGAAAATGGTTACTTAAGCAGAATCTTCTGCGCAAGATTCATGGAGCCCGCGATGCGTACCATGTACACGCCAGCATCGAGGCGGGAAAGGTCCATTGCCGCTGCGGTCGTGCCCTTCAGCACGACTTGGCCTCGGAGACTTACGATTTCGACGTTTGCATCACCACGGATGCCGCTGAAAGAAAGCGTACGGTCCGTAAGGAATGCCTTGGCGGAATTTGCCCTAGCAACACTGGAGAACCCCGCAGAGATCACTGAACATTCGTCCTTCCAACCGAGCTCCTTCAGGATGAAGGTTCCCTTGACTTCATCGGCAGCCGAATTCTTCAGGCGGATCTTCAAACCGACGGCCGTTACCGTGGCGGCGGTAATCGGTTTCTTATTTTCGTCCCAGCCGTCCTGCTTGAAGTCGGACCAGGCTAAATCAAGGGTAGTCGGTCCCGGGGTCGTAGGGAGTTCTGCATACCAGGTGTCGTAACCGTTGACCTCTTCGTCCCAGGAAAGTTCCATCTGGAGCGGTATCACGGAACCAACGGAAGTGCCGGAACCGATCCACTGGTAACTAATACAGTAACCAGGATGAGCGGAAATATCTATCTTGGTTTTGAATCTGCTCCAATCAAAACCAAGCCCGGCAATTGCCGGAGCGGAAGAAGATCCGCCCGCAGCGGACATGGTTACGACAAGACCGACATCTTTAACAAGGTTTCCGTTGGGGATGATATCGCCATCTTCATCGGCCAAAATCAGTTTGTAGGTACCGTCATCGTTTTTCGTAATGGGTTCAAACGACATCGTCTGACCATTTTCGCTATTGCCAACATAAGGATAGAATCGACCAATTTCATATTTACGACAATATGCATCTGGGCCAGTCCCGACCACATCGCATCCAACACTCGGAACCTGAACTTCATAAGCGTCGACATCCATATTCCAGAGACTGCCCGCAGCCATGGCGAAACCCGCTGCAGAAAGCACAACGGCGGGAAGAATAAATTTTGTCTGTTTCATAAACACTCCTTAACCACAAAGTTTACAACCCAAATATATCTTATTTTATACAAATCGAACGACAAAATACTTTTATAGCAAAAAAATATATTGCACCTGTGACGATTTTTACGGAAAAATGCATAAACGAAAACCCCGACCTTATGGGTCGAGGCTTATTCTGTCAAGGCGAGTTGCTTGACTTATTCTTCGAACATCATGTTCTCTAAAGGAATCAGTCCGTGACGGACCACGAAGCAGCTGAAATTCAATGCCGAGATGAATTTTTCGAAGGTTACGTCTATCCCGGTTTCTGTATAAGTAAGCGTATTTCCTTCGCAGCTGACATTGGAGATGCCTTCCTTGCCGCGATGGCTTTCGCATGCCTGAAGGAACAAGTCTGAGTCGACTCCTACATAGGTTTCTTCCCAAAGGACCATTCCGCCCTCAAGATAGGTCGCCTTGACGGTGGCCGCCTTGCTTGCGTAGAGAGCACTTAGGTAGGCAATGTTCCCTGCGTAGTCGACTGTGCAGGACTGGGCTTTTTCGTAGGAGCCGCTTTCTACCCGCTTGATGTAGTTGTCGCATACGCTGTTCACGTAGGTCTTGATTTCGTCAAGGGTCCTCTTGACGTTGCTTTCGGCGGTGGCGATTATCGCTGTGTCCGAGCACGAGACGTGAGGATTATCGAGGCTGGAGTAAGACTGCTTTATTACGGCGCATTGCCCCTGTATCACTTCTTCAAATATGGGTTCTGTTGTGTGAAACTCATCCCTGAGTTTCATTTTTCCTGAAATGTCAATTTCGGAAAAGCTGATGTAGGGGTCCATTCCTTCGGCGCTGGCTGTGCTCACATAAACGACTTTAGAATCGGTCGCGTAGACTTTGCATTCCTTATTTAAAAAGTCATCTAAGGTAGCGCTACGTTCGTGAATCAATTCCCCGTAGTAGCCGCCCATAGTGGAGGACGTGCCTAGGGAGCCAGTTCCCGAAGAGGATCCGTCACATGCCCAAAAGGCAAACGGTAAAGTAAGCAATGCGAGCTTGGTGAATTTCATTTGTTCTCATTCCTTTTTGTTATTCGGTCACAAATTCAAGTTTGCTAAATCCACTCGGTAGTTCGCGGGTGGGGCGGCCGCCCTTGGTCATGCAGTGCAGCGATGATCCCGTGGTGCAGAGCGTCCCGTTCACGTAAGCCTTGTATTCAAAGCGGAACTTGAGGCTCCCTTCGCGGACCATGGTCGTCTCGATATCCACGAATTCCCCGTAGTGGGTAGGTTGTCTGTAGCGCACGGAGAGTTCCAGAACTGGAGCGGCAAAGCCCTCGGCTTCCATTTCGGCGTAACCTGCGCCTACGGCGCGGAAAAACTCGGTGCGGGCCTGTTCAAACCATACGGGATAAACGGCGTGGTGGACGATTCCCATCTGGTCGGTTTCTGCGTAGCGGACGTCAATCCGCGCGGTGTGCTTGAATGTGCAAATTTCCATAGCCTAAATATATAAAAAGAGGCCTGTTTCTACATTTTGCTATGGAGACTTAGTGCGATATTTTTTATAATATATTTTGTGATTCACTATTTATGGAGGAACGAACAAATGAAGCGTATTTTGCCTTTTTTGGCTTTGGCAGCTGTCCTTGGAGCGTGTTCTGGTCAAGGAGATGCGACGACGGGCGCTTTTTCGGATGACTTTGGAGGTTCTAATCAAAAGGCTTTGTTATGAAATTTTTAGATAAGTTAACACTTCTGTCGCTGTTTCTCTTTCTTGTTTCCTGCACTACCGAAAGTACCACCGAGGCGTCGAGCAAGCCTGTAGGAACGAAACGTTACGAGCTCCGTCTGAACAAGGGCGACAATGCGTCCATGGAATGCTATGTCTATTCGACCGACAACCGCGTAACCGTTACGATAGACCTTGACTTGTCGATGTACAATTCCACGATGTTGATGCAACTGGAGACGACATTTGACGATCCGCTTACCTATACGGCGGATATTTCGTATACGGGTGTCCTGGTCAGCGAGGTGGATTCGGCGTGCGCGTCTATGACGAGGAAGTTTAAGACGGATGGCGGGACTGTGGATTGCGGTGCGTCCAAGGTGCACGGATATGTAAATTTGGGAGACATTCCCAATCCAGCAAAGATTCCGGAATATGTCGAGTCCGTGGTGGAAGAAGAAAAGAAACGGTGCGACAATTACTATCTCTCGACCGTAGAAAACTTCAAGTCGATTCCCGGGGAATGGGGCGGCGATGTTCTCGATGTCCTGGAAAGCGGCGGGACTGCCGCCACCTGCGATGCAAAACTGGAGAATGATGTCGCCTTCATGGAGCTTGTCTATGTGGGCGGTTCGGCATCGGTGCGCGTAACGCAGTCGGGTGACAAGTTCTACTGGGTAGAAAGCTATACGGGAATGGATTCCGAGACGTTCGACGTCGCGTGTAGCACCTATAAGGACAAGCCTGGCACTTCGGACGTCCTGTGTTCCGGTTCCACGATTTCTTATTTACAGTCGGTGGAAGACGGCGAATCTCTTGAAGATATCGCCGTGATGTTGAAAAAAAGCATTTGTCCTGGGCTCCTGGACGGGTCCCTGACCTTCGAGGACGTGTGGCTGATGGATAGGTGATGGCGAAAATCTAACTCGCTGATTCAGAATAGTTTAGGGCCTTTTCCGCAATCGGAAGGCCCTTTTTTGGGCCGTTTTATTCTATCAACAATCTATTCACACTGTTTAGCCTATGATGTAGACATATTTGTTTGAAAAAATGAAAAATTTTTGCTTTTTTTGCGGTTTTTCGTTGACAAAACAGGGGAAAACTTATTAAATTTGGTCCACTCCTATCTACAGTAATGAAAATAGGATACGCCAAAGTAGCTCAGCTGGTAGAGCAGCTGATTTGTAATCAGCCGGTCGTAGGTTCGATTCCTATCTTTGGCTCGACATAATGGGTCGTTGCCCGAGTGGTTAAAGGGGACGGACTGTAAATCCGTTGGCTTACGCCTACCGTGGTTCGAAACCACGACGGCCCACGATAAAACGCCTGCTGAAGCAGAGAGCGCTTCAGCAGGCGATTAAGCCCAGGTAGCTCAGTGGTAGAGCACTTCCTTGGTAAGGAAGAGGTCTCGGGTCCGACTCCCGATCTGGGCTCTCACTAATTGGAGATAGAATCATGGCAAAAGAACATTTTGACAGAAGCAAGCCGCACTGCAACATCGGCACCATCGGCCACGTTGACCACGGCAAGACCACTCTGACCGCCGCAATCTGCACGACCCTCGCTGCACGCGGCCTCGCCGCCGCCAAGCGTTTCGACGAAATCGACAACGCTCCCGAAGAAAAGGCCCGCGGTATCACGATCAACACCTCCCACGTGGAATACACCACTGCAAACCGTCACTACGCTCACGTCGACTGCCCGGGGCACGCCGACTACGTCAAGAACATGGTGACCGGTGCTGCCCAGATGGACGGCGC
>LVAE01000034.1 GCA_001603905.1 Fibrobacterales bacterium Fibro_02 | reverse complement strand
TTTGTGTGTTTCTGGTACATGAAAACCCCGAAAGTTGTGTCCAACTTTCGGGGTTCACATCAGTGGGAGCATCTTCAAATAATTCTAAGTTCTACCGACTAAGCTCTACTTCAATTCAACCATTTCGCTCTTGCCGTCGACAGTTACCTTGTACTTGCCGGGGTAGCCGCGGAACTTCACGTTGCCATCGGCGTCCGCAGTAAACGTGCCGTTGGTGGTCCACACCTTGTGCCACAAGTCATAGATGAGCTTGGCAGCGGGCTTTTCGCGACCGTCAGCAGCAATGATGCCTCCGTTCTTGACCCAGTGGCGGTTATCCCAGAAGCCCCACAGGATAATGCCTTCTACCGCCGGGTGGCTGAATGCGATGCGCAGGAACATCTCGTAGCGCTTGGCCTGTTCGTCTTCGCCGAAGTACATGCCCTTCTGCCAGTCGCCAAAGTCAAGTTCGGTCACCTTGATGGGGAGGCCGAGGGAGCCGAGCTTGTCGAAGCGGGCCTTGATGAAAGCCGGATTCAACTGACGGTCACCAAAGTGGCACTGCACGCCGATGCCGTGTACGGGAACCTTGCGGTCGAGCATTCCTTTGACGATATCGTAAAGGCGGTCGGTTTCACCCGCGACGATTACGTTGTATTCATTGATGAAGAGTCGCGCATCGGGGTCGGCACGGTGCGCCCAGACGTGAGCGGAATCCAGCAGGTCCCAGCCACACTTGTTGAACACAAACGGTTCGTGGAAGACTTCGTTCCATACGTCGTATTCCTTGATGCGGCCCTTGTATTCCTTCATGTCGCGGTCAATGCGTGCCTTGAGCTTCTGGCCAATTTCCTTACAGCTGCCCTTGAAGCTGAAATGCTTGTCGTAGCCGTAACCCTGAATGCCCCACATGAGTGTATGGGCACGGAAGCCCCACTTGTAGTCGTTCACGTAGTCCAGGTACTGCTTGAATTCATCGCGGCGGATCTTGCCCTTCTTGGGTTCATATTCCGGCCACTTGAACTGGTTCTCGGGAACGCCGTACCAGAAATACTTATTCGCCGTCTTGCGGTACCAAGTTTCCACGCTGTCCTTGGAAGGATAAAGCGCGAGAGCCGTACCAAACGGGAACGCATGACGCATGAGTTCCACCTTCACCTTGGCACCGGGAGCTGCCTTCACCGTCAAGTCCTTCTTGCGAAGGCTATCGATACGTGCGGCGGAGTTGTTGTACCAGGTCATGTCATCCATGCCTTCGACCTTCTCGATCTCGACATCGTCCATCTGCAGCCAGCCCTTGGCAAGGCCCACATGGAAGGTAACATTGTTGACGCCGTAACCCTTCTGGTCGGCAAGGAAGGTCATCGTATAAGTCTTCCATTCGTTCGTAAGCATGAACGAGGCGCTTTCCTTCTGGCGCCAGTCGGGAGCGCCGCCCTGGATAATGGCGTTGATAGGCATGTTGCCCTTCGCCTTGAAAGAGAGCGTGTAATAGGCGGAGTCTGCGAGCCACTTGGGCGGTTGCAGCTGAAGTCCCCAAGTCGGGTTCGGAAGTTCGGTCACCGTAAGTTTGACACCTTCGCTGCCGTCGACACCGAGTCCCATCTCGCCAATCTTGGCTTCGTACTTGGCGGGGCCATCGGGGTTGTTCCAGACATACCAGCCGCCGTCACCATAAGACAGGTCGCCGTTGGTGAGGATACCCGCCATAAGGGCAGAGGTGCCCAGGGCGCACATAGACAAAATTTTGTTCAGCATAATCATCCCTTTCATCGTCATTCCGAGTCGCACTTCGGCATCGGAATGACACAACCAATTTAACTTTCAAAGTAGAAAATAAATTGATTTTTCAAGAGGCGTTACAGAAAAAGCGGTGATTTTGTATACCGCTGTATCAAGTGTTCGTAAGTATGGATTCCGTCGGTCTTATGACCTCCAGAATGACATGCACCACAATGGGCTTCGGTGACCAACTGAAACGCAGGAGTGATTCCAGGATGAATTTACAAACGGGACTTGATTAACTTGTACAAATCGGCGAATACCTTGTCGGGTTCGCGATCGGAATTGACCACCGCAACGCAGTCGCTGTAGTCACGGGCCGCGGCCAAGTAGCCTTGGCGCACCCGCTCGAAAAAGTCGGCCTTCTCGCTCTCCAGTCGATCGGGTGCCTCGCCCCGCCTTGCGGTGCGAGCGCGGCTCGCCTCCACCGTCAGGTCCAGCACCACCGTCAGTTCGGGGAAGCACCCTCCGCAAGTGATTTCCGTAAGGCGCTGCACCAGCTCGGCGCCCAGTCCGCGGGCATACCCCTGGTACGCAAAGGTACTCCATGCGAAACGGTCAGCGATCACGATCTTCCCTGCATCGAGCGCAGGCTGAATCACCTCGTGAATCACCTGGGCACGCGCCGCATTGTACAGCAGCAGCTCCGTCTTGTCGCCCATGATTCCCTTGAACGCAGGATCCAGCAGAAGTTCGCGGATACCTTCGGAAATTTTCGCACCGCCCGGTTCACGCAGCTTCACCACAGAATAACCTTCGCTAGTGAGCACTTCAATCAACTTGTCGATCTGCGTCGACTTTCCGGAACCGTCGATTCCCTCGAGACTAAAAAAATGTTTTGCTGTCTGCATACACATAAAATAAAAAAACTGACCCAAATTAAAAAGGACTGCCCTTGGCAATCCTTCACATTCGTCCTTGCGCTACAGGCGCCAAGGTAAAACCATTAGTTGTTGGTCTTAAGACCAGCGCTTTCGAAGGTGGCCTTGTTCTTCGGGTCAGGGAGCGCGACCTTGGTAATCCAGTTGTATTCAGCAATGCCGGCGAGACCGACGCGGGCGCAAAGCTGGTCGCGGGCCACGTTGTAGGCATTCAGAATCTGGATTTTTTCGGTATCGTTGGTAGCCTTGTCTATACGTTCGGACCAACGCACTCCCAGTTCCACGAGGGCGGCACTCGCCTTCACGTAGTACTTCGCCTTTTCGGCGGTAATCACGGAGGTGGCGGGAGCGGTAAAGGAATCGACCTTCACGATAGGAGCGGTTTTCGGAGCGGACGACTGCACCTGGGTCATTTCAGGAACATCCTGGTTTGCGCTATCGCAAGCAGTGAACACTGCCGCTACGAAAAAAGAGGCGATCATCAATAACGCCACTTTTAGGATTCGTCTTGACATATCAGCCTCTTTTTCAAAATACTAGCGGCTTGTGGGCTCGAACCACAGACCTGCGGATTATGATTCCGACGCTCTACCAACTGAGCTAAGCCGCCAAATTTTTTCCAAATTTAGTCAAATAGTTTTAAAATTTCAAGGGGTTATTCAAAATAAACTTCAGTTTCTACAAAATTTTCACCCCATTTTATCAATTGCCAGCCCGGAGCGGAACTCTGCAAGTTAAAATAGGGCATATTAGGGTCGATCTGCATCTGTGTCGAGGGTGCCACGTGAACCACCTGCCTGCCCATATTCACCTCGAACTGGGCATGGTAGTGTCCCGTATAGATGTGTGTCAGGTTCGGAATTGCGGAAAGCGTCTCCTGGACTTCCACCATGTTCCTCAGGTGGTAGCGCAAATCCATGAAACGATGACCGCAGAAACAAGGCGGATGGTGCATGAACAGGATGACTTCGCCCTGGACCTTGGCCGTTTCGGCCTTCAGCCATTCAAGCTGCTCGCTCGAGACATCGCCACAGGCGCTATCCAGGAAAAAGATGCTCTTGCCCGCCAAGTCGTAACGATAGTAGCACTTACCGTTGTGAACCTTGCCTTTCAGGTCGAAGAACTTCTCCATGACCTCAATACGGTCGTGGTTTCCCGGAATTATGCACACGGGAATAGGATAGCTCTTGATGAAATCAACAAAATAACGGTAGGCGCCAGGTTCGGCATCCTCGTTCGCCAAGTCGCCAGACAGCACCAGTAGATCCAGGTCCTTCATGGACTTAGACTCTATTGCCTTGCGGAAGTTGGCACGGACATCTATGCCCTGCACCAGACTTTCGTCTTCTCCAATGTGCATATCGGAGATCTGGCCTATTTTTAATACCTTGGACGACATTTTGTCTGTATAATATAACTATTAAACACCAGCTGGACGTGTGAATTTACAACTTTATTGTAAAATGTGACCTAAATCATGTCCAAAACGCGATTTTCGTCACAATTTTTAACATCCGATTGTCTATTCCCTGTGAATTGATATTGAAAACTGGACTTCAACACTTATCAACATTGAAAAAAGTGAACAGATTTAAAGTTTTCAACATTTATCGTCAACAATTTTAAATCTGTAACTTTTTGACCATCATAAAGTTATAAATCCGTTTCCACAAATCTATCCACTATTCACTCAACCAATTACTATTACTATTTATATAAATATATGGAAAATAATAGTATAGGTGTGAATTAGAGATTGATCTCCTTCTTGGGAGCAGGGGCGGGCTTTTCGCCTGCATTTCTGAGACCCATCTGACAGTTACCCTGGAAAATGGCACCTTCCTGGATAATGAGCTGCTTGGTCTTGATGTTGCCGACGAACTGGGAAGAACTCTCGAGGATGAGCTTTTCGCTCACGTCGATGTTGCCCTTGACCGTACCCGCGATAACGGCGGTAGTCGTCTTGATTTCGGCTTCGACCATGCCCTGGCGTTCCACGATGAGCTCGCCTTCGATGGAGATGCTTCCGTTGATGGTGCCAGCAACGCGCACATCGCTCTTGCCGCTGATGTCGCCCTTGATGGTCACGCTATGACCAATCTGAGTAATTTCCTGTTCTTTTGTAGCCATTTTTTCCTCTTGGTTTGTAAATGCTTAATAGTTTATAAACAGTTCCGGGTCCATTTCCTTGCCGTTCTGCGTGATTGTATAATGCAGATGCGGTGCACTGGAATTTCCGGTGTTGCCGACGGTCCCGATAATTTCACCCTTGCCGACGGTGCGGCCCTTGCGGGTGCGGATATCCTTCAGGTGTGAATAACTCGTCACGTATCCGTTCTGGTGGTTGATAACGATCGTGTTCCCGAGTTCATCCTTTTGGCCGGCAAATTCCACGATGCCGCTACCCGAAGCGAAGACAGGGTCGCCCGGTTGCGCCGAGAAGTCGGTGCCCAGGTGCTCGTTTTCCTCGCTGAACTTCTTGCTCACGATTCCGACGACAGGTATCACGTTCGGGATATGTTCCAGACGGATCTTTTCTTCCATCGGTTTCCAGCCGTTGATCCCTTCGTAGTCGACGTCGATCTTTTCGGAGGGCGTATGGGCGAAACGGTTCTTGTCGATCAGGCTGTTGATCTTGTTGGAGTCGTTCTCGATGAAGGTACCGAGGATATTCTGGATGCGTTCTTCCAAAACCCAGAGCGAGTCAATTCGCGTGAAAAGTTCCTCGTAGTTCGCGTTCTGCTTTACGAGCTGGGCGTTCGCCCTGCGGATCTTTTCGTAGTTTACGAGCGTGTGCCCGATACGGCCAGCATTATATATAGTGATACCTGCCGCGACTACAATCACGACCAGGAGAATCTTGAGCAGCGTGAACCACTTGGTGTTGACACGGTACTTCTTGATTTCCTTGGAATCTTCCGGGATAATCTGGACGATGTAGTACTTGCCTTTCATTTTCGCCTATCGGTTTTCCATGAGTTCCTGGATTCGGGTGAGGTCGTCCATGGAATAGTAGTTGATGACGATGGTACCCTTGGTCTCGGTCGAGGCGCTCGGGTTGAGCTGCACCTTGGTACCGAAGAAGGTTTCGAGACGGGACTCGAACTGTTTCATGTCGGCGCTGAGTTCCGGCTTCGGCTTGGCCGGGGTTTCAGGCTTGTCGGCATGGACCTCCGGCTGTTCGTCGGCTTCCGCTTCGGCGGGCTGCTCGGTCTTGGGAGCTTCCTGCGACTTGGAGAGATCTTCGCCACGGGCTATCGCCTCGATCTGGCGGACGTTCAGGCCTTCTTCGATGATGCGCTTCGCGACTTCTTCGGGATTTTCGATTTTGTCGCTGCAAAGGGCGCGTGCGGCACCGCCAGAAATTTTTCCTTCCTCTATCCACAAAAGGACTACTTCCGGGAGCTTGAGGAGACGGAGGCTGTTGGTAATTGCAGAGCGGGACTTGCTCACAATTTTGGACAGGTCTTCGTGCGTGTAACCGTGATTGTCAATTAATTGTTGATAGGAACGGGCCACTTCGACCGGATTTAGGTCAACACGTTGAATATTTTCGATAAGGGCCCATTCGGCCATCGCCTTGTCGCCCACATTTTCGTAAACCTGGGCCTTGATGGTCGGGAGGCCTGCGAGCTTGGTGGCGCGGGTGCGGCGTTCACCGCTGATCAGCTGGTAACGGTCGCCGACCTTGCGGACGACGATTGCTTGGATAAGACCGTGCTGCTCGATGGATTCGGCGAGTTCCACCAGTTCGTCGTCGCTGAAAACCTTGCGCGGCTGGAACGGGTTCGGGTCGATGAGTTCGACATTGATTTCAACGATCTTTTCGGAGTTGTCAACAGCGGCTGCATTTTCGGCGCCGTTCTGGGAGTTATTTTCAGCGGATTGTGAATTGGACTGCTGAATTTCAGATGCTTCAGGAGCAAAATGATCCTTGAGGATATCGGAAAGGCTGCGACCCAGTGCTAAAGATTTTTTTCCCATAGAAGAAGTAGTTAGTAAAAAGTGGTTAGTAATTAAGAAGTAAACAAAGACACGAACGTGTCATCCTGAGTGGAGTGAAACGGAATCGAAGGATCTCCTGTTGAATGAATTTATAGATTCTTCCACATAGTGGATAACAAAACTAAAACAATAAATTGCTAAGTTTTGTATATCGACTACGCATCTTCGATGCTTCGCTCAGAATGACACAGCAGCATTAACTTATTTTCCCTTATTGAGAATTTCCTCGGCGAGTTTCATGTAGGCCTGCGCACCGCTGCTCTGCACATCGTAAAGGATGGCGGGCTTGCCGTGGCTTGGCGCTTCGGAGAGTTTCACGTTTCTCGGGATCATTGCCTGGAACACGGTGTCGCTCAGGTTGTCACGGACTTCTTCGGCGACCTGCTTGCAGAGGCTCAGGCGAGAATCGTACATGGTGAGCAATGCACCTTCGATTTTCAAGTTGGCGTTCAGGTTCTTCTGGACTTCGCGGATAGTCTTGAAAAGTTCGGTCATACCCTGCAGGGCGTAGTATTCGCACTGCACCGGAATCAACACACTGGTAGCGGCGGTAAGCACGTTCAGCGTTAAAAGGTTCAGACTCGGGGGTGCGTCGATGATGATGAATTCGAATGCCTGCTTGAGGACATTCATCACGCGTTCGAGACGGCGTTCGCGGCTCATGGCGTTCACCAGTTCGATTTCCATGACGGCGAGGTCCGGTCCGGAAGTGATGACCTTGAGGTAGTCGAGGCTCGTGTCGAGGATAGCTTCCTTGATATTGTCGTAGGTAATATTGTCCGGATTGTCGGCCATGTTCAGGACTTCGTGGATATCCACATCCTGCATCTCGTTGTAGCCGAGACCCTGCGACGCGTTACCCTGCGGGTCCATGTCGATCAGGAGAGTCTTCTTTTCCAATGCGGCAAAACTGGCGGCCAGGTTGACGGCGGTCGTGGTCTTGCCCACGCCACCTTTCTGGTTGCAGACTGCTATCACTTTACTCATTCATTACCTCGAGTGACTAAGGCGTAAACTTGTTCTTCCTGCGGGAGTGCATATTTATATATGTGTACTTCCGGATTGCTTTCCAGGTGAACAATATTGTTGAAACTTTTCAGCGTGAGGAACTTTCCACCGCGCTTGAGTCCCGGCTGGGCACGTTCCCAGTCGTTTTCGAAAGTCGAGAGGGCGCGGCAACTCACAAAGTCCAGATAGGCAAGTCCCGAAGTTTCGAAACGCTTGCCCACGACGGTCAGGTTCTTGAGACCGAGTTTTTCCTTGGCGAAGTTCATGAACTCCACGCGCATGTGGCGGGGTTC
>LVAE01000033.1 GCA_001603905.1 Fibrobacterales bacterium Fibro_02 | reverse complement strand
CCTGCGCTCTTGAAATCGGAAGAAAGTTTCTGGAGACGGAAATCCGACAGAGCCGGCGTACCACGAAGAATGAGCATTATAAACCTCGGTTTGATTTTTTACGAGGGGAAAGATAGAAAAAAACTCCCAGTCCCCTCCCCATCGTGGCGCAAGCGCCAACCTTACGACTCAACCATGCAGACATGCATGTCTGCGCGGCATTCGTCTTTAAAGGTTGTGGCCGACGCTTTATTTCCTTTCATAAAAAAACACGACTCTTTTTTAGAATCGTGTTGCATTTTGCCGTAACTTATTGAAAGACAATTAATTAGCGCTTTTTGCCCTTCTTGCCTTTCTTACCCTTGGCAGCCTTGACGGGCTTTGCAGCCTTCTTCGGTGCCGGTGCTTCTTCGACAGCTTCTTCAGCGCCTTCTTCGCCTTCTTCCTCTTCAGCGATTTCCTCGCCCGGATTACCGACGAGAGCGTTCACATTCACAGAAACGAGGCCAGCAAGAGACTTGACTTCGGTCTTCTTGTCGACTTCGACCTTGGAGAACTTGGAAACGATGTAGTAGGCACCAGTCGCTTCAAAGCGGCGAGTCAGGTTTGCGATGCTCATGGAGCCCTTGGTAGACGGGAAATACTTGGCTTCGAGGCGAGCCTGGTCCTGCGAAGTCTTGACAGACTGTACTGCTTCGCAAGCGAGCGCCCAAACGCCCTTGTTCGTCTCGATGGAATTGTTCACATATTCCACAATCTGGGAAGCACCTTTATACGACTTCGTCGTGGTCTTTTCGTAATGTTCCGTAGCCTGAGACACATAACCACTCTTCTGCATCAAGAGCGTTGCAAGGAGGGCCACCACCAGAACCGTGAGTGCAATCGAAATAGTCTTTACGTTCATTGGTACAACTCCTTATTCAAAGTGGAATGCCGCAGGGGCTTCGAGCTTAAAGTTTTCAGCCATGTTGTAGCCAGCAAGAGCCTTGTAGTCGCTGGACTTCAGCTTGCCCTTCGCAAAGGTGAAGGTAATCACGCAGTTCTTACCGCAAGCAACTTCCTTGACGCCACCTTCGTTCTTCAGCAGGAACTTGTCAGCTAGGCCGGCCTTTTCGTAAATGGAATTCTGGGCCTGGGCAGGAATACCAGCCGCTTCGTACATGTAAGAAAGCTGCTTGAAACGGGCATCCTTGTCTTCTTCGATGGCCTTAACAGCGGCATCGAAGGCGGCTTCGGTCTTGACATTGGTCAGGGTCGCATAAACGAGGCGCCAAGCCATACCGTACTGGTCCACGGACTTCCACTGATCCTGGACGACTCCGTTAGACTGTTCAAGATAGGCTCCCACCTGTTCATTCACCGACTTCTGAGCCTGGTCGTTATACTGGCCCTTGAGAACCATCATCAAGGCAAAAATGCCGATAATGAGCACAATATCGACAATCATCAAAATTTTGAATTTCTTTTTGTCCATAAGTTTCCTTTTTGCATGTTTTTGCAAGTAGAATTTACTTCCTAATTTACAAAAAACAAACAAAGTTTTGAAAATTTTTTCTTTTTTTACAGAGATATGCCCCTTTTTTAGTATATTGCAGCCCATGAGCGAACAAGATTGCAAAGATATGCTCCCCTCCCAGGTCATTTTCGAGAACCTCAAGGAACTTATTAGGGCCAAAAACACAGCCCACGAATCCATGTTCAAATTCCACTGGAAAAAGATGTGGCCGTTCAGCCTGTTCTGGCCGCAAGTGGATTACGAACGCATTGTTCGCCTGATGAGTGAAATCCGCAAAAACGCCATCAACCAGAATAACCTCGTCCTGCAAGCAAAGTCCAAGGCAAAGCCGTTCGAAAAGACTTTCCTTGATGCGGTTCCCGCCTACCTAGAAGCCCTCGACGTCTCTTGCCAGAAGCTTTCCGCAGCGGCGCAATGGAAACAGGACATGCTCCTCCGTCGCATCAACAAGGATGTCAAGCTCCGCCGCGACGTAGCAGAATGGAGCCAAATCCTTAAAGAGTACGAGGATGCCCAGGGGAACCTTGTCCGCGCCGGTGCATTTGTACAGGTCGGCTGGGGCGAAGTTGCCCAAGCCGTCGCACAAGCCACTAAATAATCGCTTTCAGCAAGTCCACTCGCCACTTAATTTTTTGAAGAACTCCTGCAGGTGATTTTTCGATATGCGTTGCATTGGAAGAATGTTGGCGATATTCCACCAACGGTTCATTGACATAGCTGACCTTGAAATATTTCTCGGCAACAAGCCCTAACCATTGGTCGTGCATCGGAAGATTCTTAGGGAACGGAAGAGCCTTGTCCAAGACGTTACGACGGAACGCCATACAGCATCCCGTAAATGAATTCTTCCACCAGTTGGCAACTACCCCGCTCCTGTAGGTGCGAATATCGCTCAATTTTCCGTTGCGCCCCCAAGCCGACTCGAACGCATCCGAAAGGCCTAGCAAAAACGCATCGTGCATCACAAGATCGGCTTCATTCAAAGCCGCAAGGCACTTTTCCACCTTTCCCGGAAGCCATACATCATCCTGGTCAGCAAGGAAAACGATTTCACCTTTAGAAGCCCTTAAGGCTCGCTCAAAATTATAGATGACACCCAAATGTCTCTCGGCAAGCAGCACACGTATGCGAGACTCATTCAGGGAATCAACAACCAGCAAGGTATCGTCCGTCGAGCCATCGTCAGCGATGATAATTTCGGCATCAGGCGGCAACTGCGAAAGAATGCTTTCGAGCTGTTCGCGGATAAACTTTCCGCCATTGAATGTCGCCATGCAGACTGAAATCATTTTTCACCTATTGCTTCAAGAACCGACTCGGAATGAACAACTTCGGCAACCGTTTCAGGAACGCCGTACTGAACGACGCTAGCTGCGGCAAGCGCTTAAGCGCCTCCCCCTTTTGCGAATAAGCCAGCGACGAGAACCAGTTCGCCTTCCAGTTCCGAACCGCCTGCGAATAAAGCTTATGGTCCTTGTACAGTTCTACAATCCGCAAAATTTCAGTGTACATGCGATTGTGATTGGCATGCATATTGTTTCCGTGCTCACGGTAATGGCAACAAACCACATCAGGGAGCACCGGCTGGGGCCCGCATTCATAAAGCACCTTCAGGTACAGCGGATAATCCTCGAAAAAGAAGCGCGTATCGTAGCCGCCCAGGCGACGCACCGCATCGGTCACGAACATTTCGGCGCAACCGTGCAAGGGTTTCAATCCCAACAAAAATTCTTCGAACCTGATTTCGGGAACCGCCTTCATATAAGCGGGATTCACCTGTTCCGAAACAACACCATCTTCGCTCATCGGCTTCACCTGACCAAAGCAGGCCACCGCATTCGGATGCGAAAGCAGATAATCAGACTGTTTCCTTAAGCGATCCGGCGGCATGATATCGTCAGAAGAAAAGGTACAGAAGAACTTACCTCGCGCAAGTTCCAGCATTTCGTTCAATGTCGCGATAACGCCCTTGTTTTCACGATGAATGTAACGGAACTTGAATTCTTCGGCAAGCTTTTCCAGAATGTCGGGAGACTTGTCTTTACTGCCGTCGTCAAGAACAATCAGCTCAAAGGCAACGCCCTTCTGCGACAGGACCGAACGCACCGCCGCTTCCACGTACTTTTCATGGTTGTAGCTTGCCAGGAGCACCGACACGACCGGAGGAAGTTCACGTTGTTCCGTCTCTTCGCCCTGGGCAAATGCCTTCACATAGACATTTTCAGTCATCTTCTGCGCAAACATGTTCGTTACGGAGTATTCCACTTGAGCCTCCATACCAAAATGTAAAGCACCACAAAATAGCAGAAGTTTTCAAAAGCGTATGCTGCCATCGGCCCGTTAAATTCGACGAGTTTTATACCGACGAAAGTCCCTGCCGCAAGCAAAATTTCAGAACCAATTTCAACAGCAAGAAAAGACTTCGTCTCGGCGCGGGCAATCAGCACCAGCGCAAGCGCAAAGCCGCCCGCCCTAAAGAAATCGCCCACTAGCTGGAGCGGCAAGTAATCGACCGCCCCCATGTACGCCTGCGAGAAAAGCACCTGCACCAGAATGCTTCGGCTAAAGTACAGGGCCGCAACCATCACAAGTGAAATTCCCATAATGCGGAGCAGGAGCGGATGGAACATTCTGAAGAAGTCCCCGCGACTCATCTTGGCCGAAACACGTGGCAAAATGATTACCGTGAGAATCGCAGACATCGCCATGAACAGAAAATCCGAAACTTTCCACACACTCTGCCAAATACCCGCCGCATCGTTTCCGAAACTGGATGCAACCGTCATTCGCATCACCGTAAGCACCACCGGCGAAAGAACCATCGGCACAAGTCCCATGAGCGCATAAGAAAGCCACGGGCCTCGCGTATCAAGAGCGGTCTTCCAAATTTGCTTGATGCTAAAGCCTGCGCGGCCTGCAATCTGAGATGCAAAGATTGCGGCCACAATAGACTGCGTCGCAATAATCGAAAGCACCGACAAACGCCCCGTATAAAGGAAGAACGCCACCCATAGCACCTGCCACACCGAAGTCACGATGTTAATCAACGCCCACTTGCGATTTTCGCCAAGGCCGTTCATTACCGCCGCAGAAATCGTGATGATGTTTGTCGCAAAGACGCCAGGCAAGGCAAAGAGTATTGCGGCCTGCGCAAGTCGCGTCGGAACCCCCGGCAAAAGCGATTCGAGAGGCGCCATAAAACAGAACAAAAGTGCAACGACAAAAGTCAGCAGGCTTGCAAAAGTCGTCAGGCGAAGACCGCCGCGCCAAATGCCGAGCAGTTTATCGCGGTTATCCTTATTCTGGGCCGTCAGCGCCGTCCAACCATTCTGCAAAGCAAGCGAAGACGTCGCCGAACCGATGCTCATCAAATTCAGGAACTGTCCCACGCACGCAAACGCGGCAGGCGGCAGGAATATAGCGAGCAACTTATTGATTGCAAACGCACGAAGCGCATTGAACAACGTGACCGCACCGGAGCCCGCAAAAAGCTTTGTGTAATTTGAATTAGACGACATTTTTCTAGAGATTGCCTCGTTTCACTCACAATGACATCATCATGCCTTGTAAGAGTTTATCACCTCAATGACGTAAGAAACCTGTTCGTCAGTCATGGCCGGACCCATCGGGATGCTGAGTTCCGTGCGAGCCAGTTCTTCGGCAATCGGAAGCGGGCCATAGCGAAGTTCACCGCGAGAAAGAGCCCCGTCAAAGGCTTCTTGCAGGTGCGGCGGAATCGGATAATGAATCAGCGTTTCTACGCCGCGTTCTTTCAGAAACTTCTGCAAATCGTCGCGGGTGTCGCAGAATACCGGGAACACGTGCCACACATGGGATTTCGGATTCGCGGGAACTGGCGTTACACGTACCAGCGGGTTCTTGATTTCGGCACAATAACGGGCCGCAATTTCTTGACGACGGGCATTCCAAGAATCCAAATGCGGAAGCTTCGCAAGCAGCACCGCCGCCTGAATTTCATCAAGGCGGGAATTTACGCCCACATACTGATTCACATATTTTTCGACAGAGCCGTAATTGCCAAGCGACTTTACTACCTGAGCAAGCTCAAGATCGTCGGTCACCACCGCTCCCCCGTCGCCCATGGCGCCGAGGTTTTTTGTCGGATAAAAGCTGTAGGCCGCTGCAGCACTTTTTGCATTGGCATCATTTGTCATTTGCAGGACTGAACCGTATGGATCCCCTCCGCTTCGCTCCGAGGATGACGCACCATGCGACTGAGCTGCATCTTCGAACACGAGCAAGCCTTTCGCCTTTGCAAATTCACAAATCGCGGGCATATCCGACAGGCGACCGTACAAGTGCACCACCAAAACGGCACGGGTCCTTGCAGAGCAAGCATCAGTTAACCGAGACGCATCCAACACGCAGGTTTCAGGATTCGGTTCCACAAGTACCGGCACAAGTCCCGCAGCACGTACCGCGAGAACGGTCGCCACGAATGTATTCGCCGGAACAATCACTTCGTCGCCCGGTTGCAAGCGCCCCAGTTGAATAGACGCCTTCAGCATCAGGGTCAGCGCATCGAGGCCATTACCGACTCCGACACAAGCCTTTTTACCACAATAGGCTGCAAAAGCCTCTTCGAACGCAGCGCAACGCGAACCGCGAATAAACCACTTTGAATCAAGGACATCAGAAAATGATTCGCGCAGGGCATCGCCCAATGTGCGATTAACATAATCCAGCGAATAAAACGGGACATTCATCATTGTTTGTGAAAATAGCAAATTAGTAGGAAGTAGAATGTAGACAGTAGACAGTGATTAGTGGTTAGGAATTTACTATTTTAGGAAATATGTACGAAATTTTGCCCTACAGCCCCGAACTAGACAAGCGACTGGATCACTTTGTGGAATGCGAATCTGTCAACGGGACGTTCTTGCAAACCAGACGGTTCTTGAACTACCACCCGGCAGACCGCTTTACCGACGCCAGTTTTGCGCTAGAAAAAAGCGGGACCATCGTTGCCTATTTCCCGGGCGTGGCAAAGGAGCAAACCTTCGTCTCCCATGCGGGTACTACTTTTGGCGGACCCATTATCGCAAAATCGTTCTACAGCGGTTCCAGGCTTCTTGAAATCTTGAAAGAAGCGGACCAGTACCTTGCAAGCCGCTTCAAAAACATTCGTTTCAAGATTACTCCGGCCATTTTCGCCGAAGAAAGTCCAGACCTTCTGGAATATATGCTGGAACACATGGGATACACGCGCCATACGGAACTCAGTTCCTATTGTACGCTGCAATCCGGCGTAGACCCGCTCGAAAACTGCGACAAGGAATGCCGCCGCATTTTCAAGAAATCCGAAATCGAAGGCATCCGGTTCGGAAACCTGGAAAAGACCGAAGACTTCGAAACCTTCTACCATTTTCTGGAAATTTCAAAATCCAAGCACAACGTGCATCCGGTTCACACGTTACAGGAACTCTACGATTTAAAAGATAACCGCATTCCGGAGCATATCCGTTTCCGCGGAATATGGGATGGCAACACGCTTGTAGCCGCCATGATGCTATTCCTATTTGAAGGAACCAAGACCATTCACGCCCAATACATTGCCCCCAATCCCGACTACGAGAAATTCCAGCCCACCATAGCCCTATATGTGCGCGTCATGCGAGAAGCCGCCCTCGAAGGGTACCAGAAAATTTCCTGGGGTATTTCTACCGAAAACGGGGGTGAATTTTTGAACGAGAACCTGCACCGATTCAAGGAATCCCTCGGCGCCAAAGCCAGCGTCAACGCATTTTATACAAAGTAAAAGCTAGCGGGCGGAAGCCTCTTTAACGAATTCTTCGTAATCGTAGATATAGTCCGATGCATCGTAATGTTCCGACGCAAGCACCATACACACCGCACCCGACGAGAAATTTTCAATTTCACGCCAATGCATCGTGGGAATGTAAAGTCCGTAGTAGGAACGGTTCAGCGAATACTTGGTACGGGTCTTGCCGTCATCCAGAATCACATCGAAACTGCCGCTTGCAGCAATAATCAGCTGGCGGAGATTCCTATGGGCATGTCCGCCACGGGTGGTGCCACCGGGAACGTCGTACAGGTAATACACTCGCTTGATATCGAAAGGCACCAGTTCGCCCCCTTCCACGACGCTCAGGTTACCACGTTGGTCATGGGCAATAGGGATATCGATTAATTGCGGTTCTTTCAGCTGATTTTCGTTCCAATCCATGGCCCTAATATAATAAAGTGGCGACCTAAAGGGGTGGTTCGGGCGCTTTTTGCGGAATAATTGTTGAAAATCAAATAAAATATTGCTATATATGTCACACCAATGAGTGCATGTCGCGCCAAGCTCTGCCAACATGCATGTTAACCAAAGAGCTTCCTTTAACGAGGTAAAAATGTCCTCTTTCCGTGGACCAAAAGGTAAGGTAGCCCGTTCTCTCGGACTCGCCGTCTCTCAGAAGACTCAGAAGGCTCTCGATCGCCGTAACTTTGCACCCGGCCAGCATGGCCAGACCCGCAAGAAGTCTTCTTCCGTGTACAAGCAGCAGCTCGTTGAAAAGCAGCGTCTGCGTTTCACCTATAACATTTCCGAAGCTCAGTTGGCCAAGGCTTATGACGAAGCCAACCGTCGCGCCGGTTCTGCTGGTGACAACCTGATGATCTTGCTCGAAACCCGTCTGGACGCCCTTGTCTACCGCATGGGTTTTGCTCGCACGATTTTTGCAGCTCGCCAGTATGTCGCTCACGGCCACTTCACCGTGAACGGTGTCCGCAGCTACTCTCCCGCTCGCCAGATCAAGGCCGGTGACGTGATTGCAGTTCGCGAAGGCTCTAAGGAACACGTTCAGATCAAGGAAGCCATTGCTAACGCTCCGGCTGTCCCTGAATACGTGACTGTCGACGCCGGCAAGATGGAAGGCACGCTCGTGAAGCTCCCGCTCCGCGAACAGATTCCGGTCAAGCTGGAAGAACAGCTCGTCGTGGAATACTACTCCAGGTAGTAACCACTCAAACGAAACGTTTGGGAAGCTCGGCTCTGCCGGGCTTCTTTTTTTATTGAACCGCCACCCGCAGTCACAGGACAATTCTGTCTGTAAGTTATTTTTAAACTTTTTGGATGAATTTTGCAATAAGTCCCAAAAGACCGTGTACGCTATCTCCTTTATTTACATATATTTAAGTCAGATAGAAGGCGTATTTTATGCAAGCTTTTCGAGCGCGACAAAATATTATGGTCATCGAGGACCAGCCTGAAATCCAGGAGACGTTGCAGAACATCCTGGAGGTGGATTTTAATATTACCGTTGTCGGAAATGCTCAAGACGCACTGTTCTTTCTCTCGGAAAACCCGACGAATTATTCGCTGATTCTGCTGGAGCAGGATATAAACGGCATGTCCTGCCACGATTTTCTGATACAGCGGAGCCAGTACGAAGCCCTAAAGAGTATCCCGACCATCATCCTGGCCAACGAACACAGCTCCGATGACGAGACATTCAACCTCGGCGCCGACGAATTCATCAGAAAGCCTTTTAATTCGCCCGCCGTCATACTCGCCCGCTGCACACGCGTCATTGACCTGTTCGAAAACAAGAACCTCATTTCGCAGACGGAACGCGACAAGCTTTCGGGACTGTACACCCGCGATTTCTTTTTCGAGTATCTCAAGCAAATCATTCCGCTCGATATGGGCGCCGACCGCGACGCCATCGTCATTGACATTGAGCATTTCCGTCTGATCAACGAAATCTACGGGCGTTCAACCGGCGACCTGATTATCTCGCAAATCGGCAACTACCTGCAGCAGATGCTTGCAACGCTGAACGCCATCGCCTGCCGCGCAGGCGCCGACGTGTTCTACATGTACTGCATTCACCAGGAAGACTACCAGGATTTGCAGGCCACCCTACAGGACATGCTTGAACAAGTGGCGAACGTCAACAACATCCGTATCCGCATCGGAGTATGGCAATATGTGGACAGGAGCATCGTCGAACCCGAAACCTGGTTTGACCGTGCCAAGACCGCCTGCGACCGCATCAGCGGAAACTTCGCCACCTCTGTCGCCCTCTACAACAGCGGACTGCACAACAAGCACCTCCGCGAAGAGCGCCTTATCCGCGACATCCACGAGGCCGTCGCACAAAAGCATCTCAAGGTCTATTACCAGCCCAAGTACGCCATCCAGGGCGACAAGCCCCATCTTCGCTCCGCCGAAGCGCTTATCCGCTGGATCCACCCCGATCTCGGCTTTATCAACCCAGGCGACTTTATTCCTTTGTTCGAATCCAACGGACTCATCCAGATGGTAGACTACTACGTGTGGAAAGAGGCCGCAGCGCAAATCCGACGCTGGAAAGAAGAATACGGAATGAGCGTCCCCGTTTCCGTCAACGTGTCACGCATCGACATCTACGATCCGCAGCTTGAAAACAAGCTCTGCAACATCATGGAAACGAACGGACTTTCTCCCAACGAATACATGATCGAGATTACCGAAAGCGCCTATTCCGAAAATGCACAAGGTTTAATCGAAGTGCTGGAAAGCATGCGCAGCAAGGGTTTCCATATCGAGATGGATGACTTCGGAACAGGATATTCTTCTTTGAGCATGTTGACCGCACTCCCCATCGACATTCTAAAAATCGACATGTCCTTCATCCGCAACATGGAAAAGGACGAAAAGAACAAGAAGATGGTGGAACTGATTATTGACATTGCCAAGTTCCTCAAGGTTCCGGCCGTTGCAGAAGGTGTCGAGACGGAATCCCAGCTACTCACATTGAGGAAAATGGGATGCGACGTGATTCAGGGGTATTTTTTCTCCAAGCCGGTCCCTCCCGAAGAATTTGCGAAGTTCATTGTCAGAGAAAAGGCCCTTTGGGCAAAGAAAAAGTAAGAGCCCAAGTAAATTTTGTATCTTGTGGTCATGAAAGATTTGATTTCCAAGATGACCGCCAAACTGAAGGGATATCTAAAATCCCTGAACTGGATTTTCTTGCTCGGGCTTGCCGCATTCAGCATCGCCCTTGCCATCATCAACAACATCCGCGTCGAAGACTCGCACTCCGTTGAGTGGATCGGCAGCCAGGAAATCCTGGAAAAACCGGACGAGGTGCTGTAATGAAGAAGACTCTGATTTCTGCCGCATTGCTCATCGTCGCCACATTCCTTGTCGCGATCGGAGTTGCCGAAATTTCGTTTCCGGAATCGTTTCTGACCTTTACCGATCAGGAATGGTTGATGGAGTTTTGGCCCAAGGCATACCGCTACAACATTCATGTGGGGCTTGCCGCCATTATTATTGCCACGGGCATCTGCGTTCCCGCCTACCGCCTACAAAAGGACTTTGCCATCCGCGCGCTAGAAACACTGTTCCGCGTGGGAATCGGAGGCATGTTCATCTTTGCAAGCGTCTACAAGATTCAGGATCCGCACCAGTTTGCCGTTCTCGTGGCCCAGTACCAGTTCTTCCCTGCTCTGCACCTGGAAAACCTGAACAACTTCTTTGCGCTCGTCTATCCGCAGTTTGAATTCTGGTTTGGCCTCGCCATGATTGTAACGCCGTTCGTGTGCGAATCTGCGTTCGCTATTTTCTGGATGTTCATCAGTTTCATCATCGCTCTCAGCTGGGCGCTCGGCAACGATCTCGGCATCACCTGCGGATGTTTCGAACTTGAAGACGGCGCCGCTCACGACAAGGCCGAAGCCTGGACCAGCCTCATCCGCGACCTCATTCTTATTTGGCCGACACTCTGGCTCGCCACCCGCAAGCACCGCAGCCTGATCAAAGTCTGGACCGAAAAGAAATAAGTTTCATCAAGTCCTGTTCAAGACTTTCAAAACACACCATTAAACAAGAATACAAGAAGGGCCGCATTTCTGCGGCCCTTCCGTTTTATTTTCTTTCTATGCTACCCATGCATCGCAAGTGTAGCCCGTGCACAAACTAAGTTTGTGCACGACTTATATTATTCCACCGTGATGAGGGTGACGGTACGCTTGCCGACCTTGATCGGCTTGCTCACGTCAACACCCTTCTTGGCCTTCTTGGACGGATCGTTTGCCCAGCCTTCCTTCAGCTTTTCAGTGCTGCGGTCAAGCGTCTGGACAGTGGCCTTGCCCTTGAAGCCCGGAATGTTCAACTTGAGTTCGTAGTCGCTGTACGGGCTCTTGTTGATCACGAGGAGGCTCTTCTTCTTGCCGTTTTCGGTGTAGTAGGTCGTGATGAGCGATTCCTTGTCACCGGTGATTTCGGTCTTGAGGAGCTTGCCGCGAAGAGCGTCAGAAGCCATCTGGAATGCCCAGTAACTCGGACGCGGGCAGTTCATGCATTCTTCTGCAGAACGGGTCAGGTAACCGTAGTCACCGCCTTCCGGAGTGATGTCGTTGTGGATATCCCAGTACTGTGCGTTGTCCACGTTTTCGGTGGCAAGCATAGCGAGGTAGTCAGCAACGAACAAACCGTTTTCGAGAGAAATGGTCTGCGGGCCCGGGTTGAAGTCCACGGAGTTCCATTCGGTGAGCCAGAGTTCAATCTTCTTGTCCTTATTGAAGTGGCTGGTCCACTTGTCCACAACCTTGTGGAGACGGCTGTAGATCGGAACGAGGTCCTGCGGAGCAGAGAGCATGGCGAAGTCGTTTTCTTCACCGAAGTGCTGCGGATAGTGGTGAACAATGAGACCGTCGGCAATGTCGCCGGTTTCCTTGAGCACGTTGTCGTTCCACTGGCCATCGAGCACGCCGAGAACAGCGACCTTAATCGTCGGGTCAACCTTCTTCATGGCTTCGATGAACTTACGGGCGCGCTTACCATAAATGGTACCGCCGTCCTTACCATACTTTTCATAGTACGGGTGCCAGTTACCATAGACTTCGTTACCGATTTCCCAGTAAACGATGCCGGCCTTCTTGTCGATGTTGGTGTGCTTCACCCAAGCGGCTGCTTCCTGTTCGGTGCCGGAACCGAAGTTCACGGTGAACATGGCGTTAGAACCGGTCTTCTTCAACCAGGCGAGGAATTCGTCAGTATCGACCATCCAGTCATGGTTGTCGAGGATTTCCTTCCAGTGGTCGTCATCGGCACGGAGACCACCCGGATAACGGATGATGCCGTGGTTGATGCGCTTGGCGTATTCAGCAGTCTGAACCTTGAACTTCGGATTGTCGAGCATGTCGCCATCCCAAAGTGCAGCATTGATACCGAAGAGGCCGCCAGAGATGTTCGGGTTGATGACATCGCCGGTACCCTTGACTTCAACCTTCACGAGAGCCGGACGTTCAGCAGCCTTGACTTCCTTCTGGTTGGTGAGCTTGATGTTATCGATTTCGAAGCTACCGTTAGAACCTTCTCCACCCGGTTTGAAGTCAAGAGAAACAACACCCTTGAGGTCGAACTGGCCGTTTTCCTTGGCGGTAGGCGGCTGGTAGTACGGGAACTTGGAGAATGCGCGGAACGGCACGATCACCGTGGTACGGCCGCGAGGAACACCGGTGTTGGCAACGAAGAGTTCGTTGCCGGCGTCACCCACCTGAACCGTGATGGACTGCCATGCGCGTTCAGAGTAGACGTCAAACATGATGCCCCAATGGTTGGTCCAGTCACGACCCTTGGCATCGTGGTTAGCACCGTTCTTGGTGAAGTCGAGCACGACGTCAACCCAGTCGGACATTTCGAAGTGCTTCACGTTGAGGGAGTTGCCATCGAGCTTGGAGGTCTTGAACGGCATTTCCACTTCGACCTTGGACTTCGGACCCTTGGACGGTTCCCAGTTGTCCTTGGCGAACTTGCCTTCGAAATCGGAAATCACGACATCCGGAGCCTTGGACTTCCAGTTGTCCCACTTGATATCCGGGTCAACCCAGTCGATGGTTTCGGTGAAGGTAATCTGGTCCACAAAGATGGTCACAGGAGCCGGCTTGCCCGGTTCGCCTGCGTTTTCACCCTTGCCCACAGAGAAACGGATTTCCTGAATCTTGTTCCACTGCACGTCCTTGGCAACTTCGGCCTGCTTGTTAGCGTCCCAAGCCTTACCCTTGTCGTTGAACTTCTTCAGAGGAATCTTCACGAGCTTCCAATCGGTGCCGACCTTGGAGCCTTCGATCCAGTCGTTCAGGCTGATTTTGGTCTGGCTCTTGATGTCGTTGCCCTGGTTATCGAGGATACCGACGTATACCTTTTCGCCGCCGAGCTTACCCTTGATCCAGAAGTAGAGACCGCCCTTGTTACGCACCTTGGAGAGGTCAATGTACTTGCCTTCGCCAATGGAGTAGGTCACACCGGACCAGTCGTTGTTATCGATGTAGAGAGCGAGCACGTTCTTGTTGCCAGCAGTCTTGGAATCAGCTTCGCGCTGGGCAGAAAGACCACCGTAGCTGTAGCTGAAGCCCTTCAGGCCGTCGGAGTAGAACACGCCATTAGCAACCGGCTTGACCTTGCCGTCGAGCTTTTCGGGGTTCTTCGGTCCGTTGATGACATCGGTATTTTCATCCCAGTAAACAATCTTCGGCTTCGGCTTGGCCTTCTTGTTGCCCTTCACGATTTCGATATTGTCCACCCAGACTTCGAAATCCTTCGCACCGCTCTTGTCGATGGAGAAACGGACCTCAGCAATCTTGTCCCAGTCGATACGAGCCGGGAATTCAGACTTGCGGGTGTTGTCCCAGTAGAGACCACGATCCGGGAAGTCGATGAGAGGAATAGAAACCTTCTTCCATTCCGTCGTCACGGCGCCGCCTTCGATATACTTGTTCATCGGGAGAACAACCTGGGTCTTCTTGCCGTCAGAAACTTCTTCGTCCAACAGACCGACCTTGACGGATTCGCCGCCCTTCTTGCCCTTGATCATGAATTCAAGCTTGGAGTCCAGCAGGAACTTGCTCAGGTCGAAAGTTTCGTTGTAAAGGCAAACAGAGGCACCGGAGTATTCACTCGGGTCGAGCTTGATGTTAAGGGCAGCCTTGGACTTGTAGCCGCCGTCCTTAGTGATGGTGATACCCTTGCTCTTGCCGCCGTAAGCGTAGTCGAAGCCACCCTGACGATATTGGTCGTCAAAGAACTTGTAAGGAACTACGCGCGGAGCTTTCGGCTGAGCCATTGTAGCCGTCACGCCGAAGCCCAGGAGGGCGACGGTAGCGGCAGTCAATGTACGCTTCATCATATATCGTATCCTTTTGGTTGTGTTTAGTTTGATTTGAAATTAAAAATTTTAAGTAAAAAAAGGAAGCACGCGACTTTAAGTCGCGTTTACAGATTGAACCGCCAATGCGATTACTTGGCTTCCTTCAAGAGCTTTTCGACGAGATCCGGGCTGAAACGGTCCTGACGCTTGCCGTTGATGTAGAAGTTCGGGGTACCCTGCACGCCGACTTCGGCACCGAGCTGGAAATCCTTGTCGATGCGGGCGTTCATAGCGGAGTCAAGCACCATGTCCTTTTTGAACTGTTCAATGTTCAGGCCAACTTCCTTGGCGACGGCGAGATAAACGGAATCGGAGAGTTCGCGGCTATGCGGAGCGAGCGCGTAGCGGTATTCCCAGAACTTGCCCTGCTTGTGTGCTGCGATAGAAGATGCAGCGGCGGCACGGGCGTTCGCATGGAAGCTGAGCGGGAAGTGCTTGTAGACGAACTTGATCTGGTCGGGGTACTTCTTGTTGAGTTCCTGCATCACGGGAGCGATACGGGAGCAGTACGGGCACTGGAATTCGGTAAATTCAACAATCGTGAGCTTCGGGTTCTTGGTGTTGCCGAAAACCGGGCTGTCTTCGTCCGGAATGTCCCAGACCTTGTTGTCGGCTTCCATTTCGGCACGGGCCTGTTCAAGCGAGATGCCGCGCTTGTCGAGAGCGTACTTGATGATTTCAAATTCTTCCTTGACCTGCTTGAATTCCTTCTCGAGGTTGTCAAGCCTGGCCTGCTGGTTGAACGAACCGCCGGCGGAAGCCTGATTACAGGCGACGAGACCAGCGAAGCATACTGCGATAGCAACAATGGGGAGACGTTTCATGTTTTTCCTTTTTGATGTTAAAAAATCTGGGCAAGCACAATACTCGCCTGTGTAAGGGAAATATACTAATTAGACGAGAGACGAAAGACGAGAGATTTGAGAAAATAAGTTGGAAGTAGGAAGTAGACTGTAGGAAGTTTGAAGTAGGAAGGAATGTGGAGTGTGGGATGTGGAGTGTGAAATGCGAAATCAGAGTTAAAATTAATTTACTTTAAAGCAGAAAAGCCCGCACTAGGCGGGCGTCAGTAAACTGGACGAAAATTGCGAAGCGAACTACCCTTGTGAAGTTGCGGCGAAGGTCAGCTTTTCGTAGTTCTTGATGGCAAGGTTCAAACGGTATTCGTTGGGGAACAGGCAAACGAGGTTGCGTTCCTTGTCCATCATGCAGTCCATGGCGTATTCTTCGGCAAACTTGGCCACGTCGGCTTCGGGGCCCGACACCCAGCGGATTCCGTGAGCGGGCACGCGGTCCAGCGACACATCGGCGCCGTATTCGCTCTGCAGGCGGAACTTGAGCACGTCAAACTGCAACTCGCCCACCACGCCAATCACAGGAATAGCGGACTTGAGCGGTTCGTACAGCTGGGTTGCGCCTTCTTCGCTCAGTTCGGCAAGGCCCTTCGCCATCTGCTTAGACTTAAGCGGGTTCAAAAGCGTCACGCGGGCGAAGTGTTCCGGAGCAAAATCCGGGATGCCGGTAAAGTTGATTTTTTCGCCGTCGGTCAGCGTATCGCCGATGCGGAACAGTCCCGGGTCGTTAATACCCACGATATCGCCCGCCCAGGCGTGGTCGATAACTTCCTTGTCTTTCGCGAGGAAGGCGGTCGGGGCAGCGAGGCGAATTTCGCGGCCTGTGCGCACGTGGTAAACCTTTTCTCCACGGGTAAAGCTGCCCGAGCAAATGCGCAGGAATGCCGTACGGTCGCGGTGCTTGGGGTCCATGTTCGCTTGGATCTTGAACACAAACGCGCTAAAGTCGTTTTCGTCGGGACTCACCGGGCGCTTGTCGGTTTCGCGCACCATCGGAGGCGGCGCAAGCTTTGCAAAAGCGTTCAACAGCTGACGCACGCCGAAGTTATTCACCGCGGAACCGAAGAACACGGGGCACATTTCGCCCTTCAAGAACTTTTCGTGGTCGAACGGATCCATGGCACCGGTCACCATCTCGTATTCTTCCTTGAACTGGGCGACCCAGTTTTCGCCGCACATTTCTACAAGGCGCGGATCGTCCGGGCCTTCCATCTGGATGATTTCCTGATGGCCTTCTTCTTTATTGAAGGTGTGGAAGGTGTTTTCGGCAATGGAATACACGCCCTTGAAAAGTTTACCCACGCCAATGGGGAGCGTAAAGGGAGCGACCTTGATTTTCAAGATGCTTTCGATTTCGTCGAGCAGGTCGAGTACGTGGCGACCATCCAAGTCCATCTTGTTGATGAACGTGATGATGGGCGTATGGCGCATGCGGCACACATCCATGAGCTTGATAGTCTGCTTTTCCACACCGTTCACGCTATCGATAAGCACGAGGGCAGCATCCACGGCGGTGAGGGCGCGGTAGGTGTCTTCGCAGAAGTCCTGGTGCCCCGGGGTATCGACCAGGTTGAACATGCAACCTTCGAACGGGAAATTCAGCACGGAACTCGAAACCGAAATACCACGCTGCTGTTCAATCTTCATCCAGTCACTCACCGTATAGCTGCGGTTCGCCTTGGCGCGCACGTGACCCGCTTCGCGAATCACGTTTCCGTACCAGAGGAACTTTTCGGTGATAGTGGTTTTACCCGCGTCAGGGTGGCTGACAATAGCAAAAGTGCGGCGTTTTTCGATTTCTGCGTTCATAGAACCGTAAATAGTGGTTAGTGATTAGTGATTAGGACACAATCATTTTCGAGTGCAAATATAGCAATTCGTGTTCTTTTCTATATTTAGCCCCGAAAGAAAAAGAGGTATACATTGGATTCTCTGCTTAAACCTTTTATGAATTCCCGCAAGGTGTATGTGCCGGGAAAAATGTACCCGGACATCCGCGTGGGAATGCGCGAAATTTTGACGGAAGACCCCGAAACGCCTATCGTGACGGTGTACGATACAAGTGGACCCTACAGCAATGTGGATGCCAAGCTTGACGTGACCAAGGGAATCGAACGATTCCGTGAACCGTGGATTATGGAACGTGGTGATGTCGAACAGCTCGACGACATGACATCGGCATACGGACGCGCCCGCCGTGCAAACCACGAGCTCGACCACCTGCGCTTTAACGCGGAACACCATCCGCTCCGTGCCAAAGCGGGCCACCACCTGACGCAGCTCGACTACGCCCGCAAGGGAATCGTCACCAAGGAAATGGAATACGTAGCAATACGTGAAAACCAGCGCCTTGACGAGTTACAAGCTCAGGGTAAAATCAAGATTGAAGGCTCCCCCATTACGCCGGAATTCGTGCGCGACGAAATCGCCGCGGGCCGCGCGATTCTGCCGGGGAACATTAACCACCCGGAATGCGAACCGATGATTATCGGTAACCGCTTCCTCACGAAAATCAACAGCAACATCGGCAATTCCGCCATCACTTCTTCTATCGAAGAAGAAGTCGAGAAGATGGCGTGGTCGGTGCGCTGGGGCGCCGACACCGTGATGGATCTTTCCACCGGAAAGCACATCCACGAAACGCGCGAATGGATTATCCGTAACAGCCCCGTACCTATCGGAACAGTGCCTATCTATCAGGCACTCGAGAAGGTGAACGGCAAGGCCGAAGAACTCACGTGGGAACTGTACCGCGACACACTCATTGAGCAGGCGGAACAGGGCGTGGACTACTTCACGATTCACGCGGGCCTCTTGCTGGAACACATTCCGCTGACCGCGAAGCGCACCACGGGCATCGTGAGCCGCGGCGGTTCCATCCTTGCTCTCTGGCAGATGCGCCACCACCAGCAGAACTTCTTGTACACGCACTTCCGCGAAATCTGCGAGATTCTCGCCGCTTACGACGTTGCCGTTTCTTTGGGCGATGGCCTGCGTCCGGGAAGTCTCGCCGATGCCAACGACGCGGCCCAGTTCGGTGAACTGGACACGCTCGGCGAACTCACGAAGATTGCCTGGGAATACGGCGTGCAGGTGATTATCGAAGGCCCGGGCCACGTGCCCATGCACAAGATTCAGGACAACATGGCGCGCCAGCTCGAAAAGTGCCACGGAGCCCCGTTCTACACGCTCGGCCCCCTCACCACCGATATCGCTCCCGGTTACGACCACATCACGTCGGCCATCGGCGCGGCACAAATCGGCTGGTACGGCACCGCGATGCTCTGCTACGTGACGCCCAAGGAACACCTCGGGCTCCCCGACCGCGACGACGTGCGCGCGGGTGTGGTCACCTACAAGCTCGCCGCCCATGCGGCCGACCTTGCAAAGGGCCATTTCGCAGCCCAGTTCCGCGACGACGCCCTTTCGCGCGCCCGTTTCGACTTCCGCTGGAACGACCAGTTCGCGCTGTCGCTCGACCCCGAGAAGGCGATGGAATTCCACGACAAGACGCTCCCCGGCAGCCAGGCCAAGAGCAGCCACTTCTGCAGCATGTGCGGCCCGAACTTCTGTTCGATGCGCATCACGCGTGCTGTTCGCAACTTTGTGGCGACCGGCGAAGTAGGTGACGTTTAAAGCTTTCGAAAAGCGGAAACAGGGATTCTCAATCCCTGTTTTTCTATAATTACCCCTGTAAAACAATCCAAGACAGGTTACCCCTATGGAAATTAACAAGGACATTGCCGACATCCGCGCCGCCGAAGCTATTCTGCATAAGAAGAAGAAGTACCTGCTGTGCTACCACAATTTTAATGTGAAGAACTGCAAGAAATCCGCCGAAGAAATTCGAAAGATTGCCGCTGCCGCCGGTTCACCCATCTCGATTGCCGTCGTTCCCTCTATCGGGGGCGTCCCTGAATCCGAAGCCGACGCCTTCCGCGAAGAAATCGGAAAATTCGTGCAGGAAGGCTACGAAATCTTGCTCCACGGTGTGCGCCACAACGCAGACCTGTTCATCAAGCGTAATCCCATCGGCAAGCTCGCGCTCGCCATTTCGCACAACGGTGCCGAATTTGCAGGCCTGAACAAGAAACTTTCGCAGATGCTCCTGAACCGAAGCATCGCCCTCTGGAAGGCCCACGGCTTTGGCCGCCCCTCCGGATTCATCGCGCCGGTCTGGCTCGACAACAAGCACCTCAAGAAGCAGGTGCTCGAGGAATTCAACTTCTACGAAGATTTGTTCTACATCTACCGCAAGGTCGGTAAACGCGTCAAGCCGTCGTTCTCGCAGATTTTGTCCTTCTCGATTATTCCGCATGCACTCCTCGGTGCCATGCAAATATTCTCGCGACTCGCCCTCCTCATTTACCGTGGAACACCGCGTCTTGTATTTCACGCCGGCGACATGAAGGCCATGGGTGAAGAAAACCTGCTTTCGCTTGTGAAGTTCGCTTCCAAGCACCGCGAAAAAATTATGTACCAGGATCTATAAGAGACCGGAGAGACACAAATGATACTCAATAGATTCCTAACACGAACCGAGTACTCCTCTTACGAGGATCTCTACGAAAACTTTAAGCTCAATATTCCCGAAGACTTTAACTTCGCCTACGACGTGGTCGACGAATACGCGAAGACCGAACCCAAGCGTGAAGCTTTAGTCTGGTGCGATGACAACGACGAAAACCACATCTTTACCTTCAAGGACCTTTCGATTGCCTCGCAGCGTACCGCGAACTTTTTGGTAGAAAAGGGAATCAAGAAAGGCGACCGCGTGATGCTGATTTTGCGCCGCCGCTACGAATTCTGGTTTTTCCTCTTGGCGCTCCACCGCATTGGTGCAATTGCCATTCCGGCAACGAACATGCTCGCCGCCGAAGACCTGGAATACCGCTTTAAGGCCGCCGACATCAAGATGGTCGTCTCTTACGACGATCCGGCACTCCAAAAGGAAATCGACACCGCCTGCGAACACACGCACATTGTCGAAACGCTCGTGACCATCGGACAGTCCCGTCAGAACTGGATTAGCTTCTACGACGACTACGAAATCTGCCCGCCAAGTTTCCCGCGCCCGACAGGAGACGCTGCCACGCACAACGACGACATCATGATCGTCTACTTTACCAGCGGCACCAGCAGCAACCCCAAAATGGTCGCCCACACCTTCAGCTATCCGCTCGGTCACATCGTGACCGCCAAGTACTGGCAGAACGTGATTGACGGAGGCCGCCACCTGACCGTTGCCGAAACCGGCTGGGCCAAGGCGCTCTGGGGCAAAATTTACGGCCAGTGGATTGCAGGTTCTGCCGTATTCACCTACGACATGAACGTGTTTATTCCGGGCAAGCTGCTCGAAAAGATGCAGGAATACAAGGTGACCACCTTCTGTGCGCCGCCGACCGTTTACCGCTACATCCTGCAGCACGGTGTCGAAAAGTACGATCTTTCTAGCCTCAAGTACTGCACCACCGCAGGCGAGGCATTGAACCTCGACATTTACAAGAAGTTCTTCGAAAAGACGGGGCTCCGCCTGCACGAAGGCTACGGCCAGACCGAACTTACGCTCACTACGGGCAACTTCGAATGGATGGAACCACGCCCCGGTTCCATGGGCAAGCCCTCCCCCGGCTACCGTATGGATATCGTAGATGCCGATGGCAACAGCTGCGGTCCCGACGAAGTCGGCGAAATCATCATCAAGATTGACGAAGGCAAGCCCTTCGGCATGTTCGGCGGCTACTACCGCGACGAAGAACGCACCCAGAAAGTCTTCGAGGGCGGCGTCTACCACACCGGCGACACCGCTACCCGCGACAAGGACGGATTCTTCTGGTTCGTGGGCCGTACCGATGACTTGATCAAGAGTTCCGGCTACCGCATCAGCCCCTTTGAAGTCGAAGAAGTGCTCCACAAGCACCCCGCCGTCTTGGAAGTGGCCGTCACAGGCGTCGAAGACAAGTCCCGCGGACAGGCCGTCAAGGCAACCGTTGTGCTCCAGAAGGGCTACGAAGCCTCCAAGGAACTCGCCAAAGAAATCCAGCTGTTCGCAAAGAACGTGGCCGCCTCTTACAAGAGCCCACGTATCATCGACTTCGTGTCGGAACTGCCGAAGACCATCAGCGGAAAAATCCGCCGCGCCTCTATCCGCGACAAGGACAAGGAAGATGCTGCTAACGCAACCAACGCCGCCGCAGATACTGCAGCGAAGGAAGCCGAAAGCGCCGCTTCCGAAAATTCGGAAAAATAAGCCGAAAATTCAAGCGTAACGAATCTGCAGAAACCCGCCTCCCAAGGCGGGTTTTTGCTATTTCACCATATTGCTACTTAACGGAGATTCGGCGGATTTCTTGATCAACCCGAACTAGGAAATTTCCCGAATAGGGCATTTCAATAGAAAACCCACTGCCGTCCACACGCCCCGTAGTCAATACCCTTCCCTGCATATCCAGCAGCGCATACGCACTTCCGTTGTGAGCGCCAGTCACCTGCACATTTCGACCGACGACCATCACATGGAATCGCGGAGCCTCCCATTTTTCCAGCACGGCTTCACTGCATTTCTTGCCTTTGCAATAGAGTATGAACCCACTGCCAGAGGAGCTAGATTTTACAGAACCACTTGAACTGGATTTTGCCTCGCTTGTAGAAGAGCTCGTATTGGCACTTGAACTAGACATCGCATCGCTAGAAGAAGATTTCGCCTCGACACTTGAGCTCGATTTCGCTTCACTTGAAGACGAATTCGACACACTGCTTGAACTAGACTCCGTCACACTTGAAGATGATTCTTCGGGGGGGTAGTTCTTGATCTCTCCGCTGAAATTCGGCAACGGATCGACACCTACATTTTGTCCCCATATAGAACCGTTCTCCGCATTATGCAAGGCATATGCCACTTCTCCATTTTCAAACCGTTCCAATTCGGCCGACGTTCCATAAAGAACTTTTGCAGCGGTAACTTTCAAGTAATAACAGTTCGTCATGTCGAAATCCGATTTTACCTCTCCCACCAAGGCATCCTCGTCCCGTTGCGCGCCGTACGACACAACAGTTCCCACATTGTAACAATTCGCAATATTCACGTTAGCATGATAATCTACAGAACCGACCAAGCCGCCGGCTTTATTATGTTTGCCTTCAATTGATCCGGTGTTGTAACAATTTTCAACAACTACATCGCTGTATGGACCAATGACGCCTACTATTCCACCCGGGTAGCTAACCGCATTGACCGTAGATGTACTATAAGAATTTGAGATTTCAATATACGAATCCGACGAACCTCCTCCATTGGCAATACCGACCAAAGCCCCCACCTTATCATAGTCTCCCTTGGTCTCAAAGTACGAAGCCTCGATACCGACATTCTTGACTGTAACTGGATATTTTTCCGCACCCAAAACACCTACCGACCCGAAAAAGCCATAACCGCGAAATGCTTCAGAGTAATTCCGTACCGAATCGCACTTTACATAAAGCCCCGATATAGAATGTCCTCTTCCGTCAAATTCTCCATTGAATCCATTAATGGGCTCCCAGCGTGCAAAGCCCGCAGAATCAGCGACATTGAGAGTTCCGTCCTGATTCAACACATTCTCGTTCACCACGATATCATTAGCCAAGTACGCACAGGAAGCCGTATTCGTCGAAAAACCGTCTGTACCATTCACAATCGCGGCAAAGCCATACAGGTCAGATTCATCCTTGATGACATAGCACCCGTCGCTATTTTTTGACGGTTCTGTTTTCACAAGCCATTTAGCATACAGAACAACATCTCCTGATTCTTCTGCATCTATTTCAAACAAACGTTCACCTTTAAAATTCTTGTCCTTGTACCACCCCCTAAAAATCGCCCCGCTACGCGTCACATTTTTAGGCAACACGACCCCTACACCCTCCACATATGACAAGACTTCATCGTCAATGTTGACGGTTCCGCTACCGGTCTGGTAAGATATTTTATAAACCGGAGTGAATTTCGCCCAGAATTCCTGTTCGCCACTCATAACGGACGAAATAAACTTCGTTGGATATCCTTTAAATTGTGCATTATCATACCAACCTGAAAACACATAGTCTTCACGGAAGACCGAAGGAAGGTCATATCTGTAACCGGGCACATAATTTTCCGGCAGAACCGAGGCATCCCCCTCGTAGGTATGCAGAATCAATTTTTCAAAGACCTGGGGCATATCCCCCGTTATTTTTTTCGAAAAATCGGGTGCCGGATCTTCACCAACATCCTGCCCCCAAATGGAGGCATCCAGCCCTTCGTAATAGTAATCGTGCAACAGGTAGGCAACCGTTCCATCGTTCATCATTTTTTCAGGAACTTCGATTCCGTAGGTGTCGCCATACTCGCCTGTCTGAAAATAGAGGTTGGCATATTTGAAATTTTCCACCTTGCCCACATAACGCCCTACAATAGCGCCCACATCTTCAAAATCTTCATATAGCGAATTCACGTTTCCCGTATTGTATGCGTTCACCAGCAGTACGGAACCTCCGCTCAAAGTTCCCACAATTCCACCCATAACATTATGACCAACGACGTACCCCTGATTATAGAGATTTTTCAGTTCCACATTGCCACTTGCCTGGCCAACGATGCCCCCTGCAACTGAATTGCCGTCATCTTCACTAAAGACATCCACCACACCCACGCTAAAGGCATTGGTTATCGACACCGAAGTTCCAGACAAGAGCCCTACAATACCCCCCACGACATGCGATGCCGCGACATATCCAGTGTTGACACTATTTCCAATTTGAACATTCCCTGTAGCAAGAGCGACAATTCCTCCCGCTGTATTCCCTTTCGCCTCAATTCGAGAATCATTGCGAACATTGTAGATTACTACCGGGGCTTCTCCAGTGGCATATACATTACCGGCAATGAGTCCAACAGAAGATTTTCCCTTTAAATAAGAATTCATTATGCGCACATTCCTGACAGAAACGTCGGTGTCATTTTCCTCCGCAACAATGTTGCTGAACAAACCGACATTGACACTAGAGGTGTCATTGAAATAAAGCCCCATGATCCTATATCCCTGACCATCAAAGGATCCTCGATAATTCTTGATGGGCGTCCACGGGATAAATTCTGCAGTATCCGCTACATTAAGTTCTCCGTCGGAGTTCAAGACACCTTCATTCACAAAAATGGATTTTCCGATTCTTGCGCACGCCGTCTGCTTCGGGGCGACATTTTCAGATCCATTTACGATTTCAGCAAAGCCGTAAAGTTCTTCCTTGCTCGTAATAAAGTAGCACCCGTCCAACGTAACCGGAGTTTTTGGGGTAATCGTTCCTGCGGAATCCGCAAATACGGCCAACAGTGCCAAAATCCAAAACAAAGTCCTTACTTTAGACATCTCTTAACCTCACACAAATCTTATCTGTAAGTATAGATAAAAAACAAGAAATCATCTTTGGAGTACACATGAATTTTTTCTATATTCCCTTCCATGACTAAAAGACGCGTAGTAATCACTGGTATGGGAGCCGTGACTCCCATTGGCAAGAACATTAACGATTTTTGGGCAGCCATTCGCGAAGGCAAGTGCGGTGTCGGCCCCATCACGCTTTTTGACGCAAGCAACTGCCCCGTAAAGATTGCTGCCGAAGTCAAGGATTTCAAGCCCGAAGAACACGACATTGACCCCAAGGAAGCCCGCCGCATGGCCCGCTTCACGCAGTTCCTGCTCGCCGCCTCCAAGGAAGCGGTCGCAGACGCAAGCCTTACGCCCGAAGACCTCGCTGCCGACACAACCGGCATTGTCGCAGGTACCGGCCTCGGTGGCCTCGATATTGTCGATTCTACCTACACGCAGTATATGAATGGCGGCAAGCGCAAGGTTTCGCCCCTCGCCATGCCGCAGCTAATTCCGAACGAAGCTGGCGCAAACGTCTCTATCGCCCTCGGCATTACAGGCCAGGCCCACACGGTCTGCACCGCCTGTGCCTCGGGTACCGACGCTATCGGCGTCGCCCTCGACGCCATCCGCTCGGGTCGCCTGGACATCTGCCTTGCGGGAGGCTCCGAAAGCGGCATTACCGACTACAGCATCAAGAGCTTTGCCGGCATGCACGCCCTTACAGACAAGTTTAACGATTGTCCTGAAAAGGCTTCTCGCCCGTTCGACCTGAACCGCTCTGGATTCGTGATGGGTGAAAGTGGTGCCGTGATGATTCTCGAAGAACTGGAACACGCCAAAGCCCGCGGCGCCAAGATTTACGCCGAACTCGCCGGCTACGGTGCTTCTGCCGACGCTTATCACATCACGAGCCCGCGCCCGGGTGGAGAAACCTGCGCGAAGGCTCTTACCCGCGCCATCAGGGACGCTGGCATAGCCCCGACAGACATCGACTACTACAATGCCCACGGAACCTCGACGCACTTGAACGACGCCACCGAAACCGCCATGCTCAAGGTCGCCCTCGGCGAACACGCCTACAAGATCAAGGTGTCAAGCACCAAAAGCATGACGGGCCACTGCGTGGGCGCCGCCGGTGTGTGCGAAGCCATCGTCTCGACTCTTGCGATTCGCGACTCGTTCTACCCCGCCACCATCAACTACGAAACTCCGGATCCCGAATGCGACCTGGATTACGTACCGAACAAGGGTGTCGAAGGGAATATCGACGTCGCCGCCTCCGCCTCTCTCGGCTTCGGCGGTCACAACGGTGTCGTGATTATCAAGAAATATAACGGCTAGACCTGTTCGTCTAACCAGCAGCTGGCATATTTATCGGCGCTTAGCTCTGCTAAGCCTGCTCATCTAGCCAGCGTTGCAATATAATGGCGGCAGCGAGTTGATCGATGACCGCCTTATTCTTTTGCTTTTTCTTCTTGCTAAAGTAAGAGGTCTTTTCTTGCGCCTGCACGCTGGAATACGATTCATCCTGCGTGTACACGGGCATGCCAGGAAAGCGCGTTTTCAAATCCTCGATGAACTTTTCCACCACCACGTTCTTGCCGTCGGTACGGCCATCGGGGTGATACGGCATTCCCACCACAAAGGCATCCACCTTATTGATTTTCACCAGCTCATCGAGACGCACGAACAGATTCGTCGTCTTCTGGTCAATCGTTTCACGCGAAAAAGCCATACGGAACTCGGAATCGGCAAAAGCAACCCCGACGCGATGTTCACCATAATCAAGCGCAAGATAATTCATAACTGAATGCAATTATAAAAAAATAGCGGGACAATGCTCCGCTATTTTCATTGTTTAGGAATTCCTTCGACTTCGTTTCCTTCGGCGGTTCGACAGGCTCACCGACCTTAGGAAACTTCGCTCAGGATGACACTTTGCGCTACGACACGAGCATCATGGAGAACACCATGACGAACAGTGCGACGGTTTCGCCGACGCCGAGCACCATCAGGTAGTTCACGAGGCCCTTGCCGGTTTCGCCGAGGGCGTTGCAGGCGTCCGCAGCGGACTTGCCCACGTACCAGGCAGAGGCCATCATGCCGATGCCACCGAAGATGCCCACACCCAGGTATGCAGCCCAGTTGGCCGGGGCCGCCTGGGACTTGTTCAGGATGTACATCATCAGCAACATGCCGTAGATTGTCTGCGCAATCGGCGCGCCCACAAAGATGAGCAGCGTAAACAGCGCGTTCTTACCCTTGAGATACGCCTTCTTCCAGGCCCCGAT